>CAXRFJ010000357.1:0-4162 GCA_964229475.1 Rubrivirga sp. | reverse complement strand
CAGCCCCCCACCCCCACCCCCCAGCCACCAACCCCCATCCACGCATGACCAACAACTCCGTCGCCCGTCACCTCAAGCTCACCGCCGACCTCGTCGAGCTCACCGGCGGCAACCCGTTCCGGGCGCGGGCCTACGGCTCCGGCGCGCGCGCGATCGAGCGGCTGGACGTGCCCGTCGAGACGCTCGCGGCCGACGGTGAGCTGAGCACGGTCCAGGGCATCGGCAAGGGGCTCGTGGCCGAGATCGAGGAGCTGCTGGAGACCGGCACGATGGAGACGACCGAGGACCTCCTCCAGTCGCTCCCGCCGGGGCTCCCGGAGGTCCTGCGCGTGAAGGGCCTCGGCGTCAAGAAGGTCCGGACGCTGTGGACCGAGGCCGGCGTCACGTCGATCGAGGACCTCGAGGGCGCGGCGGCGACGGGCCGGTTGGCGGACCTCCCGGGGTTCGGCAAGAAGACGGTCGAGAACATCCTCGCCTCCATCGAGGAGCTCAAGGCGTACCGCGGCAAGGCCCACTTCCGCGACGCGGCCGTCGAGGCGCTCGTCGCGCGCGACCGGCTCCGCGCCGCCGGCCTCCGCGCCGACCTCGCCGGGCCCGTCCGCCGCCAGTGCAACGTGGTCGACCGCGTGGACCTCGTGGCCGCCGGCGCGCCCGAGGCCGTCGCTGCGGCGCTCGGGGGCGGGACCACGCACGACGACCGCGTCGAGGCCACGCTCCCGCTCGGCCTCCCGCTCACGGTCTGGGCCACGGCCGAGGCCGCCTACGGGCGGACGCTGTTCGAGCGGACCGGCCCCGAGGCCCACGTCGCCGCCGTCGCCGAGAAGGCCGGCCTCGGGGACGTTGCCGAGGAGGACGCGGTCTACGCGGCCGCCGGCCTCCACCCGGTCCCCGCCCCGCTCCGCGACGACCCGCACTGGCTGACCGTCGCCGAGACCGGCCCGCTCCCGACGCTCGTCCGCACGGCCGACCTCCGGGGCACGATCCACAACCACACGACGGCCTCCGACGGCGCGCACTCGCTCCGCGAGATGTGCGACGCGGCCCGCGAGCGCGGGCTCTCGTACTTCGGCGTGTGCGACCACAGCCGGAGCCTCCAGATCGCCCACGGCCTGAGCCTCGACGAGATGGAGGAGCAGATCCGCCGCGTCGAGCGCCTCAACGCCGACTACGCCGAGGAGGGCGCCGGCTTCCGCGTGTTCGCCGGGACCGAGGCCGACATCCTCTCCGACGGCGCGATGGACTACCCGGACGAGCTCCTGGCCCGGCTCGACCTCGTCGTCGCGAGCGTCCACACCGGCTTCCGGATGACGGAGGACGAGGCGACGGCGCGCGTGGTCACGGCCGTCTCGAACCCGTACGTCGACGTGCTCGGGCACCCGACGGGCCGGCTCCTCCTCCGCCGCGAGGGCTACCCGCTCGACCACGAGGCCGTGCTCGACGCGTGCGCCGAGCACGGGGTGGCCGTCGAGCTCAACGCGAACCCGTGGCGCCTCGACGTCGACTGGCGGTTCGTCCGCGCGGCGACCGAGCGCGGCGTCCTCGTCTCGATCAACCCCGACGCCCACGCGACCGACGGCCTCGACGACACGCGCTGGGGCGTCGCCTCGGCCCAGAAGGGCGGCCTCACGCCCGAGCAGTCGCTGACCTGCAAGTCGGCCGAGGAGCTCGCGGACTGGCTGAGCGCGCGGCGGCCGTGAGCCCCGGGCTCCGCCCGCCTCGGTCGTTCGGCTCCGCTCAGGAGGGCCGCCGAGGCGGGGGGAGCCGGCTAGAGGAGACGGGCGACGTGGAAGCTCACGACGGGCGTCCAGAACGTCTGGCGCGACGGGTCCTCGACGTCGGGCCGGATCTCCAGCAGGTCGACCTCGACGGGGAAGTAGGTCCCCTGGAAGCCGAAGCGGAGGGCCTGGGTGGTCCGCCGGCCGCGGCCGAAGAAGGCGCCCACGCCGAGCTCGGCGCCGACGCCCACGCGCGGCTCGCCCTCCCCGACGGCGCCGAACGGGCCGAGGATGGCCTCGTCCTGGTCGAGCCGGCCGTCGCCGTCCTCGTCGTCGAAGTAAGGCCACTGGTAGGCCAGCGTGGGGCCGATGGCGACGTGGACGAACGGGCGGAAGTTGTCCTCGACCGACTGCCGAAAGAGCCGCCGCTCCAGCCCGACGTGGAGCGGGACGAGCGCCACGTAGTTCCGCTTGAACGGGGTCGTCCGCTCGCCGAAGAAGCCGATGAAGCTCTGCTCGCGCTCGTCGCGGCCGGCGCCGAGGGACAGCTCGCTCACGAACGAGACGTCGTCGGTGAGGCGGGCGCGGACCGAGGCGCCGGCGCCGAAGCCGTACTCGGTGAGCATGAGGACGAGCGCGCCGCTCGTGCCGTAGCGCGCGGCCGTCGTGTCGGGGAGCGGCGGGGCCACGCGGTCCTGCGCCCGGCCCGGCCCGGCCGCGAGGGCCGCCAGCAGGAGGAGCATCGGGAGGGTCGGCCGGCGCATGGCGGCAACGTACCCACCCCGGCCGGCCGTCGGTCCCGCGCGCGGCGTACGTTTCGGGATGCCCGACGCGCCGCCCCCGCCTCCGCCCGCGGAGCCCTCCCGGCTCCGCCCCGTCCTGCTGGCGGGCGGCGTGCTGGCCGTGTTCGCGCTGCTGTGGGCGCTGCAGGAGCCGCTCGGTCCGTTCTGGATCGCCGTGGCCGGCGCGGCGCTCCTCTGGCCGATCCGCCGCGAGCGCGCGGCGCAGGCGGTCCTGTGGGCCGGCGGGCTCGTGTTCGGGGCGTACGTCCTCCACCTGCTGGCCGGCACGCTGGCCCCGTTCCTCGCCGTGTTCGTGGCGGCGTACCTCCTCGACCCGGTCGTGGCGTGGGCCCAGCGGAAGTGGAACGTCCCCCGCTGGGCGTCCACGCTCGCGCTGACGCTCCTCGTGGTCGGCCTTGTGATCGGGGCGCTCGTGCTCCTGGTGCCGATGCTGATCGGGCAGGTCGAGGAGCTCGCCGGGCAGGCCGTCGCGCTCGCCCTCCGCGCGCCCGAGTGGGTCGCCGAGTCCGAGGCGCTCGCGCAGGCCGAGGCGGTCGGGCTCGTGGACCGGAGCGCGCTCGTCCAGCAGATCACGACGTTCATCCCGGGCCAGATCCAGGCGGCGCTGGGCCGCGTGCCGGCGGTCGTGGCCGGGACCTTCCGCCAGGTCGGCGCGCTGCTCGGAGCCGTGACGACGGCCGCGCTCGTCCCGGTCCTGCTGTTCTTTACGCTCAAGGACTTCCCGGAGCTCAGCCGCAGCGTCGTGCGCCTGCTCCCGCGCGTCGGCGGGCGGCGCGAGTACCTCGAGCGGGCGACGACGGTGTTCGGCAGCTACGTCCGCGGGCAGCTCACGATCTCGGCGGCCAGCGCCGTGCTCGTGGCCGTGCCGCTCATGCTGTTCGGCGTGCCGTACTCGCTGCTGCTGGGGCTCGCGGCCGGGCTCCTCAACCTCATCCCGAGCCTGGGGTCGGTCCTCACCTACCTCCTCGGCGTCGGGCTGATGCTCGCGTTCGGGACGTTCACGGACGTGCTGATCGTGCTCGGCGTCCTCGCGGTGCAGGCGATCATCGAGCAGGCCGTGCTCACGCCGAACATCATGAGCCAGCAGGTCGGGCTCCACCCGGTCGTGATCCTGGTGGCGCTGTTCGCGTGCGGCGCCCTGTTCGGCCTGCTCGGGCTGGTCCTCGCGGTCCCGGCGGCGGCGCTCGTGGCCGGCGCGGTCCGCGCCCGGCGGGAGGCCCTCGTCATCGACCTGGGCGACGACGAGGGCGAGCCCGTCACCTAGCCGCCAAGGCGGCCGGCGCGGCCTGGACGACCTCGACGGTCGCGGCGGGCGCGGTCTCGGCCTCGACCGGCGCGTACGTGGCGCCGCACTGGCCGAGGAGGACCCAGAGGAGGATGAAGACGAGGATCGTCGAGAAGCAGCCGCCGCCGAGCTTCTTGGCGCCGTAGCCGGCGATGAGGGCGCGGAAAAAGTTGTTCATGGGGAGAAGGGCCAGGGAGAAGGGACGGCTCCAACCACGCGGGGCCTCGAAGGGTCCGCCCCGCCGGCCTCGGCGAGTGGATCGGGCCGGGCGAGGCGCCCGGTCGGACGGGGCCCCTCGGTCCGGCCGGCCCGCCGGCCCATTCCCCGAGGCGGGAGGGCCCGGCGTACGTTCCGCCATG
>CAXRFJ010000356.1:0-3038 GCA_964229475.1 Rubrivirga sp. | reverse complement strand
CGGCCAGCGCCTCGGGCGCCATTCGTTCACGAGCCCAGAGGACGGCTTCCATGATCGTGAGCTGCTGGAGCGCGAACGGTGGGATGTTCCGGAGAGACACGTCCGCGAAGACCGCTTCGACCTCGTCCACGAGGGAGACGCGCTCCCGATCAGTCAGCAGGCCGACCGCGGCCAGCGTGTCGGGCCACGAGACGGGAGGAAACGGGGGGGCGAGGGAGTCGACCTTGACCATTCCGACCATGCCCGCGAACGGGGTCCCGCAGCCCGGCATCCCTTCCTCGACGCAGACGTGATCCCGGACCGCGCCGACGAGGACGGCCGGCGTCACGGGGGCGCCCGCCTCGGCGCAGGCGGCGAGCTCCCCGGCCGTCGAGTCGGCCACGAGGTCGGACGCGCGGAGCCGGTCGAGGACGGCCCGCGCCGAGTCGACGGGCAGCCCGGGCTGCGCCGAGGCCGAGGCGGCCAGGGCCGCGAGCAGCAGGAGGCGCCTCACGGCCGGTACCGCTCCAGCGTGAAGCTCTCCCCGAGGTACCGCCGCCGGACCTCCTCGTTGGCCGCCAGCTCCTCGGCCGTGCCCTCGACGAAGATCTTCCCGTCGTAGAGCAGGTACGCCCGGTCCGTGATGGCCAGCGTCTCGTGGACGTTGTGGTCGGTGATGAGCACGCCGATGCCGCGCTCGCGGAGCTGGGCCACGATCCGCATGATGTCCTCCACCGCGATCGGGTCGACGCCGGCGAACGGCTCGTCGAGGAGGATGAACCGGGGCCGCGTGGCGAGGGCCCGCGCGATCTCCGTCCGCCGCCGCTCGCCGCCCGAGAGCTGGTGGCCCTTCGACTTCCGGACCGTGTGGAGGCCGAACTCGTCGATGAGCTCCTCGACGCGCGCCTCCTTCGCGTCGCGCGTCATGCGCTGGAAGTCGAGGACCGCGCGGAGGTTGTCCTCGACCGACATCGCGCCGAACACGGACGCCTCCTGCGCGAGGTACCCGATGCCGAGGCGGGCGCGCCGGTACATCGGCGTCCGCGTGATCTTCCGTTCCGGGCCGCCAGCCGGCCCCAGAAACACGTCGCCCGCGTCGGGGCGGATCATCCCGACGACCATGTAGAACGTCGTCGTCTTGCCCGCGCCGTTGGGGCCGAGGAGGCCGACGCCCGTTCCCTGCCCGACCGCGATCGAGACGCCGTCGACGACGGTCCGGCGGCGGTAGCGTTTGACGAGGCCCTCGGCGCGGAGGACCAGGGGGGCGTCGGGGGTCGGGGCGTCGCTCATGAGTCCCCGGAAGATCGGTCGGCCCCGGCCGTCGCGTCCCCGTCGTCTCCCTCCGCCTCGGCGGGGCCGTCGGGCGGGGGCGCCGCCGAGGCGGGCGGGCCGAACGCCGGGCCGTACTGCTCCAGCCAGCCGACCTCCCAGCCGTCGCCGAGCACGTCCTCGCGCGTCGGCGCGTCGGGGTCGTAGGCGAAGCCGGGCAGGCGCGGGTCGTCGGGGACGACGGTGGCGCCGTAGGTCGTCCCCTCGATGCCCCCATACCCTGAGACGCCGCGGAGCTCGCCGTCGGCGAACCGGAACGTGAGCGTGTCGGCCGAGAGCTCGTCGGCGCCCGCGAGCAGGCCGTCGGCGGTCGCGCGGTAGTAGATCACCTGCGCGTTCGGGCCGACGCCCAGCGAGCGGATCGCGTCGTCGTCGAACAGGCCGAGCATCCGGACGCCCGCGATCTGCTGGAGCCGGCCGAGCGTCGAGTCGAGCCGGGCGGCGAACGCCTGCCCGCGGACCCACAGCGAGTCGGCCGCGCCGTCGCGGACGCGCACGAACAGGCTGTCGCCGGTGAGCTGCGACCCGTCGGCCCAGACGGACGGGCGCGAGCCGAACAGGCCGAGCCGGTCGAGCGCGGGAGCGGTCGAGTCGGCCGCGGGGGTGCGGACGAACCGGGCGGAGTCGGCGACGGCCGCGAGGCGGCGCTCCCACAGCCGCGCGCCGCCGGCCGCCGTGATCACCGTGCTCGTGTCGGCCCCGACGGCGAGGCGCGCGGCATCGATGCGCGGCGCGCGGACGACGGTCGAGTCGACGCGGCCGGTCGAGTCGGCGCGGAGGACGAGCAGGAGCGGCGGGCGGGCGGGCCGCCCCTCCTCCGCCGCCTCGCCCCGGACGGAGGCCGTCTCGTCCTGCCCGTCGAACAGGAGCGTCTCGCCGAACAGGAACGTCCGCCGCGTCGTGTCCGGCGCCGCCTCGGGGGCCCGCTCGGCCGAGCCGCCGTCGCCGATCCGCTCGAGGACCACGCGGCCGTAGGCGCGCGCCCGCTCGGTCCGCCGGAAGTAGACGACCGAGTCGGCGTCGAGCGCGGCGTCGGGGCGGCGGAGGCGGACGGCGCCCGCGAAGTCGGCCCGGCGGACGTCGGCGTCGTAGGTCCCGCGCTCGGCCTCGAGCGTGCCGGACGAGTCCTCCAGCGTCACCGGCCCCTCGAACTCGGCGAACCGGCGGGCCGACGAGTACGTGCCCGACGGCGAGGTGAGCGTGGCCCCGCGGTGGAGGATCGTCCCGCCGCCCGAGAACGCCGAGACCTCGGCCCGGCTGTCGTAGGTCGCCGTCGGCGCGAGGAGGACCGACTCGCCGTCGCCCACGCGGACCGCGCCGTCGGCCTGGGCCGTCTTGGCGTTCGAGTCGTAGGTGACGGTCCGCGCCGTGAGCGTGTCGCGCCCGGAGACGATGCGGACCGCGCCGTCGAGGACGACCTCCCCGCGCGTCTCGTAGTACACCGCGCGGTTCGAGCGGAGGACCGTCGTGTCCTGCCGGAGGCGGACGTTCCCCTCCAGCCGCCGCGTCGTGCCGGCCGAGTCAGACGTGACCTCGACGTAGTCGGCGTTGAGGATCTCCACGCGGCGCACCTGCGCCTGCGAGGCAAGGGGGACGAGGGACAGGGCAAGGGGCAGGAGAATCAAGACGCCAGCCCACAGACCGCCCCTGCCGGAGGACGGGCGCCAGCGCGCCGGGACGAGGCCCCCATGCCCCGTCCCCCATCCCCCATCCCCGGTGAGCGAGGCGAA
>CAXRFJ010000355.1:0-2717 GCA_964229475.1 Rubrivirga sp. | reverse complement strand
AGACCCGCGCCGACGTGATCCGCCGGCTCTCGACGCTCACGCCGCCCCCACCCCAGCGGCTCGCCGCGCTCGACGCCGCGCTCCGCGAGCGGTTCGGCCCCGCCGGCCGGGCCACCGGCCCCGACGGCGTCAAGCGCGCCGCCGACATCCTCATGCAGACGGGCCGCTCGACCGGCCAGGCCGTCCTCGACGACCTCAAGGCCCGCACGCCCGACCTCGCCGACCGGATCGAGGGGCTCCTCTTCGTCTTCGAGGACCTCGGCCGGCTCGACGCGCGCGCGCTCGGCCGCATCCTCGCGGCCGCCGACCAGGGCGCGCTCGCCCGCGCCCTCTGCGGGGCCGACGCCGCCCTCACCGACCGCCTGTTCGCCTGCGTGAGCGAGCGCGTCGGGGCCGCGCTCCGGGAGGAGATGGAGATGGCCGGCTCGCCCAGCGCGGCCGACATCGAGGACGCCCAGCGGACCGTCGTCGGCGTGGCGCTCGAGCTGGCCGAGGCCGGCGAGATCTCGCTGGAGCCGGCCCCGGCCGAGGCCTGACGTGACGCCGTCCCCCAACGTCCGCGTGCTCCGAGGTGCCGAGCCGGTGGCCCACCGGTTCGCCGAGTTGGAGGCCGACGCCGAGGTCATCGGCGACGCCCTCCCCGCGTTCGTCCCGCTCGCCGGGCTCGTCGCGCTGCCCGCCGACGCCCCCGCGGCCGAGCCCACTCCCGACCTCGGCGAGGCGTTCGACGAGGGCCGCCGCGCCGGCCACGCCGAGCGCGACGCCGAGGTCGAGGCGCTCCAGGCCGAGGTCGCCCGCCTCGAGGCCGCGCTCGCCGACGCCGAGGCCGCCGCCGGCGCGCACGCCGCCACCGTCGACGCCGCCGCCGAGCGGCTCGGCGGGCTGTGGGACGAGGCCGTCCGCGCGCTCCAGCCGACGCTGGCGACGCTCGCCATCGAGACGGCCGAGGCCGTCCTCGCCTCGCCCCTCTCCGACCCCCAGCGCGCGGCGACCGAGGCCGCCGTGGCCGAGGCCATCGACGCCCTCGCCGGCGAGGGGCCCGTCGTCGTCACGCTCCACCCCGTCGACCTGCTCCGGATCGAGGAGGCCGGCCTCGCCGCCTCGCTCGTCGGCGCCCACCCCGGCCTCCGCTGGGAGCCCGACGCGTCGCTGGCCGAGGGCGACTGGGCCGCCGCCACGTCCGTCGCCACGGTCCGCCGGATCCGCGACGAGATGCTGGCCGGGCTCCGCGACCGCCTCGGCCTCGCCCCGCTCTAGCCGATGCTCAGCCACTGCCTCCGCGAGCTCCGCCAGGCGCCGCCGCGCCCGATCCGCTACGGGCGCGTCCGGTCCGCGACCGGCCTCGTGGTCGAGGCCGCCGGCCTCGACGCCGCCATCGGCGAGATGTGCACGATCCGGCCCGACGGCCGGGCCGGCGAGGTGGCCCCGGTCGAGGCCGAGGTCATCGGGATCCGGGGCTCGGCCGCGCTCCTCATGCCGCTCGGCGAGGCCGCGGGCCTCCGCGCCGGCAGCCTCGTCGAGCGCGCCGCGCGGCCCCACGCCGTCGCCGTCGGCGACGCCCTGCTCGGCCGCGTGGTCGACGCCGGGGGCCGCCCGATCGACGGGAAGGGGCCGCTCGCGCTCCCCGACCGCCGGCCCGTCCGCGCCGAGCCGCCGGCCCCGCTCGACCGCCAGCTCATCGACGCCCCGCTCAAGACCGGCGTCCGCGCCATCGACGCGCTCCTCACCCTCGCCAAGGGCCAGCGCGTCGGCATCTTCGCGGGCTCCGGCGTGGGCAAGAGCACGCTGCTCGGGACGATCGCCGCGCGCTCCGAGGCCGACGTCAACGTGATCGCGCTGATCGGCGAGCGCGGCCGCGAGGTCCGCGAGTTCGTCCACGACACGCTCGGCGAGGAGGGCCTCCGGCGGTCCGTCGTCGTCGCCGTCACGGGCGACCAGGCCGCCCTCGCCCGCGTCCGTGGCGCCCTCGTGGCGACGGCCATCGCCGAGCATTTCCGCGACGCCGGAAAAGACGTCCTCCTCATGATGGACTCGGTCACGCGCGTGGCCCAGGCCCAGCGCGAGATCGGGCTGGCGGCCGGCGAGCCGCCCACGACGCGCGGCTACACGCCCAGCGTGTTCGCCCTCCTCCCCCGCCTCCTCGAGCGCGCCGGGCCCGGCGCCCGCGGGACGATCACCGGCCTGTTCACGGTCCTCGTCGACGGCGGCGACATGGACGAGCCCGTCGCCGACGCCGTCCGCGGCATCCTCGACGGCCACGTGGTCCTCTCGCGGAAGCTGGCCGATTCGGGCCATTTCCCGGCGATCGACGTGCCCGCGAGCGTGAGCCGCGTGATGTCCCGCGTGACGCCGCCGGCGCAGCAGGAGGCCGCCCGGCAGGCGCGGGCGCTCATCGCGGCCTACCGCGAGGTCGAGCCCCTCGTCCGCGTCGGCGCCTTCGAGCCAGGCCAGGACCCCGAGGCCGACCGGGCCGTCGAGCTCGCGCCCGCCCTCACCGCCTTCCTCCGCCAGGGCCCCGACGACGCCGACGCCGACGACGTGGCCGACCGACTCGCCGCGCTGCTCTCCTAGAACCTGGCCCGGTCGTTGCCGGGCCCCCGACCGTCCCCCCTCCGTCCCCCATGCCGACCCGCCCGTTCCAGTTCGCGCTCACCCCCGTGCTCCAGATCCGCGAGCGCGCCGTCGACGCCGCCCGCGAGGCGCTCGGCCGGGCGGTC
>CAXRFJ010000354.1:0-4985 GCA_964229475.1 Rubrivirga sp. | reverse complement strand
CGTCACCCCGCGCTGACCCCGCCCGCCTCGGTGAGGCGGCGGAGGCCACCGCCCCGGCCGAACGCCCGAGGCGGGGTCAGCCGCCGCGGAGCTTGGCGAGGACGTCCGGGTCGAGGAGGTCGGCCAGCGACTCGCTGGCGGCGGTCGGGGCCTCGCCGCGCTTGCGGTTCTTGCCGCCGCCGCGGTCGTCGCGACGCCCTCCCTTGCCTTTCGGCCCGCCGGACGTCGGGGGCTTCGACGGCGCGCGGGCGGCCGGCGCGGCGTCGGCGGCCGGCGCGGGCGTCTTGGACGAGAGGTCGAGCGTCTCGCGGACGACCGGCCCGGGGCCGAGCGACGCCGCGGCCGGCTTGCGGCGCGGGGCCGAGGGCGCCTTGCCCGTCGACAGGTTGAGCGTCCGCCCGGCCCTCACGTCGGTGTCGGCGGGGGCCGGCGGGAGCGGCGCGGGCTCGGGCGGCGGCGGCGCGGGGGCGCCGGTCGAGAGGTCGAGCGTGCCGCCGGCGCGCACGTCGGGCTTGCGGGGAGTCGGGGTCGAGTCGTCGGCCATCGTCGGGGGAGGTCGGCCCGAAATCTACGGGCTACTCGGGGGCCGCCTCGCTCGTCCCGCCGGTCACGTCGAACCCGACGGCCTCGACCGCCTCGACGAGCTGCGCGCGCGTGGCCTCCGGTCCGGCGTCGACCTCGGCCCGGCCGATCTCGACGGACTTGACGACGGCGTTCGACACGCCGCCCAGCGCCTCGCGGACGGACGCGACGCAGTGGTCGCAGGACATCCCCTCGATCTCGAGGACTTCGACGTGGCGGTCGGGCATCAGCTTCATGGTCATGGCAGAGTGGAGTCGGAGGGGCGGGTTACGCGGACCGGAGCCGGAGCGCGTTGCCGATCACGAACAGGTCGGAAAAGACCATCGCGAGCGCGGCGAGCATGGGGGAGAGGAGGACGCCGAGGGCCGGGTACAGGACGCCGGCGGCGACCGGGATCAGGACCACGTTGTAGGCGAAGGCCCAGAACAGGTTCTGGCGGATGTTGCGAAGCGTGGCCCGCGCGACGCCGACGGCGCGGCCGACCGCCTCGATCTCGCCGCCGGCGAGGACCACGTCGCCCGCCTCGATGGCCACGTCGGTGCCGGTGCCCATCGCGAGCCCGGCGTCGGCGCGGGCGAGGGCCGGCGCGTCGTTGATGCCGTCGCCCACGAACGCGACCGTCCGGCCCTCGGCCTGGAGCGCGGCGACCGCGTCGGCCTTCTCGTCGGGCAGGACCTCCGCGCGGACCGTCTCGATGCCGAGCTGCCGGGCGACGGCGCGGGCCGTCGTCTCGGCGTCGCCGGTGAGGAGGGCGAGGTCGAGCCCTCGCTGACGGAGCGCGTCGAGCGCGGCCCGAGCGCCAGGCTTGATGGGGTCCGAGACGGCGACGAGCGCGGCCGGCGCGCCGTCGACTACGACCCAGACCGCCGTCTTGCCCTCGGCCGCGAGCGCTTCGGCCCGCTCGCGGTCGGCCGCGTCCAGCGCGACGCCGAGGCGGTCGAGGTAGCGCTCGGCGCCGACGGCGACGGCCCGGCCCTCGACGGTCCCCGCCACGCCGTAGCCGGGCACGGCCTCGACGTCGGCGGCCTCGGGCGCGCCGGGCGCGTGCTCGACGAGCGCGCGGGCGATGGGGTGCTCGCTCTGCCGCTCGACGGCGGCGGCCAGCCGGACCGCCTCCTCCGAGTCGAACCCGTGGAGCGCGACGACGTCGGTCACGGCCGGGCGGCCGACGGTCAGCGTGCCGGTCTTGTCGAACACGACCGTGTCGGCCTCGGCGAGCGCCTGGAGGCCGGCGCCCTCGCGCACAAACGCGCCCTTCTCGGCGGCGCGGCCCGTCCCCACGAGGACCGAGATCGGCGTGGCGATGCCCATGGCGCACGGGCACGCGATGATCAGCACCGAGACGGCCGCGACGAGCGCGTACGTCAGCCGCGGGTCGGGCCCGACGAGCATCCACGCGGCGAACGTGACGGCGGCGGTCGCGAGCACGACCGGCACGAACACGCGGACGACGCGGTCGGCGAGGGCCTGGATGGGCGGCTTCGAGCCCTGCGCGTCCTCGACCATCCGGACGATCCGCGCCAGTGCTGTGGCCCCGCCGACGGCCGTCGCCTCGATCGTGAGCGCGCCGGTCCCGTTGACGGTCCCCGCCGCGACCGTGGCCTCCGGCTCCTTTTCGACCGGCACCGGCTCGCCCGTCATCGCCGACTCGTCGACGAACGAGCGGCCCTCGACGACGGCCCCGTCGACCGGCACGCGCGCGCCGGGCTTGACGAGCACGCGGTCGCCCACGGCGACGTCGGCTAGGGGGACCTCGACCGGCTCGCCGCCGCGGACGACGAGTGCCGTCGGGGGCTGGAGGTCGAGGAGGGCGCGGATGGCCTCGCCGGCCCGGCCCTTGGCGACGGCCTCGAGGTACCGCCCGGCCAGGATCAGCGTGATGATGGTCGCCGCGGCCTCGAAGTAGACATGGTCGGCCCCGGCCGGGAGGACGCCCGGCGCGAGCGTCGCCACGACCGAGTAGCCGTACGCGGCCGACGTGCCGAGCATGACGAGCGTGTCCATCGAGGGCGCGCCCGTGCGGAGCGCGGCCCAGCCGGCGCGGAAAAAGTGGAGGCCCGGCCCGAACTGGACGGCCGTCCCGAGTGTCAGGAGGGCGAGCCGGACGGGCTGCTGCCCCAGCGTCGCGTTCACCCACTCGTGCCCGCCGGGGACGAGCATCGGGACCATCTCGAGCAGCCAGATCGGGATCGTGAGCGCGACGGCCCAGAGCATCCGGCGCCGCTGGCGGTCGCGCTCGGCGTCCTTGGCGGCGGCGCGGTCGGCCTCGTCGCGGGCCGCGGCCTCCGTCTCGGCGCCGAAGCCGGCGCGGCGGATGGCCTCGGCGATCGCGTCGTCGCTGAGCCCGGGCCGGGCGCGGACGGTCGCGCGCTCGGTCGCGAGGTTCACGCCCGCCTCGGCGACGCCGTCGAGGCGGGAGAGGACGCGCTCGACGCGGGCCGAGCAGGAGGCGCACTCCATGCCCTCTACGCGGAGGGTCACGGTGCGGTCGTCGGGGGCGGGGGCGGCGTCGGGCATGGCGCGGGCGGCGTTTCGGGGTGATACGCCCTGGACCCGGCTCCAGAGTTCCGTGAAGTGCCCGCCTAGCCGGCGGGGTCGGCGAGCGCGCGGAGGATGGGGCACTCGGCGCGCGTGTCGTGGCGCCCGCCGCAGACGTCGGCGAGCTCCTGGAGGGCGTCGCGCGTCCGTTCGAGCTCCGCGATCCGGGCGTCGAGGTCGGCGATCTTCTCGACGGTCCGCTCGCGGACGGCCGCGGCGTCGGCGCGCGGGGCGCGCGAGAGGGCGAGGCGGGCGGCGGCCTCGTCGAGCGTGAACCCGAGGGTCTGGGCGCGGCGGAGCGCGCGGAGGCGGCGGAGCGCGGCTTCGTCATAGTCGCGGAAGCCGCCGGCCGTCCGGCGCGGCTCGGCGAGGAGCCCGCGCCGCTCGTAGTAGCGGACCGTGTCGACGGAGACGTCCGCGGCGTCCGCCAGGGCCCCGATCGTCACAGCGCCGCGACGACGCGCTGGAGCCGCTCGCGGACCTCGGCCGCGATCGCGCCGAGGTCGTCGTTCTCGACCGCGGCCATGCTCGCGACCGGGTCGACGGCGGCCACCTCGGTCGTGCCGTCGCCGAGGTCGCGGAGGATCACGTTGCAGGGGAGCATCGTGCCGATCCGCGGCTCGGCCTGCATGGCCTTGTGGGCGAGCGGCGGGTTGCAGGCGCCGAGGATCTTGTAGCCCGGCACGTCCACGTCGAGCTTCTTCTTGAGCGTCGCCTGGATGTCGATCTCGGTGAGCACGCCGAAGCCCTCGTCCTTGAGCGCGGCGGTCGTGCGCGCCTCGGCGGTGGCGAGGTCGGCGTCGAGGGTGCGGGTAAAGGTGTAGTCGGCCATCGGGGTCGGAGGGGTGGGCCGCGTTGTACGCGGCCGCGCCCGGGAAGAGCCCGGCCCCGAGGCCGGGGCCGGCTACAGCGCGGCGAGGAGGCGGCCGCAGGCGTCGGCGCACGTCCGGCAGCACTCGCCGCAGATCCGGCAGTGCTCGTGCGCGTCGGCGTGGCGCTCGCACGACTCGGCGCACGCGGTGCAGGCCGCCTGGCAGGCCTGGAGCTGGGCGCGGAGGATCTCGGCCGAGGGCTCGGTCTGGCGAGCGACGACGGTCGCGGTCGCGGCGCAGACGTCGGCGCAGTCGAGGTCGGTCCGGATGCAGTGGGCCATCGAGCCGGGGTCGTCGCCGGCGAGACAGGCGTCGGCGCAGGCGGTGCAGCACTGGACGCAGTCGAGGGCCGCCTCGATCACGGCCTTGATCGCGTCGAGGGCGTCGGAGGGCGAGGGGTGGGCGTCGAGGATCTGGAGCGTCATGGAGGGGCGGGGGAGAGGGGAGCGGAGTCTAGGGCCCCCGTCCGGAGCGTGCACGCCGCCGCGGCGATCCCCGCCTACGCCCCACCCGGCCGCAGGGCGCGCCCCCAGAGCCAGACGCCGACGACCGCGTCGAAGCCGAGGCACAGCCAGAGGTACCACTCGGGGGCCCCGGGGTGGCCGAGCGCGAGGTCCCAGACCGGGTGGAGGAGCCAGCCGGCCGCAGTCCACCCGGTGAGCCCCCGGAGCCCGAGCGCGGCGAACGCCCCGAACAGCACGACCCCGCCGACCTCGGCGGCGAGGTGGGAGGGGCCGGCGCCGGCCGTGCTCGCGAAGCCGACGTACACGAGGGCGGCGACGACGAGCCCGCCCGCCCACCAGACGCGCGCCGGCCGGCCCCGCTTTCCCCGCCCCACCGCGACGTACGGGAGGGCGAGCGCGACGCCGAGCAGGGTCCAGACGGCGGTCACGGCACGTCGACGACGGCGGTGCGGACGGTCGCGGCGGCGGGGTCGGTCCAGGCCACGAGCGCCTGCCCCCCGAGGGCGACGACGTGGGGGACGCCGCTGCT
>CAXRFJ010000353.1:0-2124 GCA_964229475.1 Rubrivirga sp. | reverse complement strand
CTCGGCGCCGAGGCGGGGCTAGCTGAGGAGGGCCGTGAGCTGGAGGAGGTCGTAGTCGACGTCCTTCTTGCGCGACCAGACGTTCCGCATCGGCGTCAGCTTGAGGTCGTTGTTGACGATGCCGACCATCACGCCGTCGTGGCCTTCGAGGAGCGCCTCGACGGCCGCCGCGCCGAGGCGGGAGGCCAGGACGCGGTCGCGGGCCGTCGGCGAGCCGCCGCGCTGGATGTGGCCGAGCACCGACACGCGCGTGTCGATCCGGTCGAACTGGGGGTCCTCGGCGAGCGCCTGGCGGATCCGGTGGGCCCCGCCGAGCTCGTCGCCCTCGGCCACGACGACGATGCTCGACCGGCTCTGCGCCGCCATCAGCGACAGGATCCGGTCCTTGATCGAGAGCACGTCGGTCATCATCTCGGGGATGAGGACGAGCTCCGCACCGCCGCCGATGCCGCACGCGAGCGCGATGAACCCGGTGTCGCGGCCCATCACCTCGACGAGGAACAGCCGGTCGTGGGCGTCAGCCGTGTCTCGGATCTTGTCGATCGAGTCGAGCGCGGTGTTGAGCGCCGTGTCGAACCCGATCGTCTCGTCGGTCCCGAACAGGTCGTTGTCGATCGTGCCCGGGCAGCCGACGACGGCGATCCCGTGCTCGTTGGCGAGGTGGGTCGCGCCCTGGAGCGTCCCGTCGCCGCCGATCGCGACGAGCGCGTCGATGCCGGCCTCGCGGAGCTTCTGGGCGGCCTCGGCCCGGCCCTCCGGCGTCCGGAACCGGTCCGAGCGCGCGCTCTTGAGGATCGTCCCGCCCTGCTGGAGGATGTTCGAGACCGACTGGCGGTCCATCTCGACGAAGTCGCCGTCGATCATGCCCGCGTAGCCGCGCTTGATCCCGACGACCTCGAGGCCCTCGGCGATGGCGCGCCGCGTGGCGGCCCGGATGCAGGCGTTCATGCCCGGCGAGTCGCCGCCCGAGGTGAACACGCCGATGCGCTGGAGGTCCATGCCGTTGAGTGGGGAGACGCCCCAAGATCGGGCGAGACGGCCGGCCGCGTGCAGCGAAGAGGGCGTGAGGCTCGCGGCGCTCACCGGGCGCGGGACGCGGGGCGCCAGGACCGGCCCCGTCCCCCGGCCCTACCCCCTCGGGTCCGTCGGCCGGACGACGACGACGCCGATCTGGCTCGAGATCCCCTGGACGTAGCTCTGGAGGTCGTCCGAGATCTTGACGCGGTCGGA
This sequence comes from Rubrivirga sp., assembly GCA_964229475.1. Classification (GTDB taxonomy): domain Bacteria; phylum Bacteroidota; class Rhodothermia; order Rhodothermales; family Rubricoccaceae; genus Rubrivirga. Next base: position 894 of record CAXRFJ010000353.1, on the reverse strand, counting down.
CGACAGCGAGGCGTGCATGAACCCGGTGTGGGCGGCCGTCTTGTGGACGAACCCCGTGTGCGTCACGTCGAGCCCGCCGATGCTCGTCGCCGTCGCGATGATGTCGCCGGGGCGGAGCGAGTCGTAGACGGTCGCGATCCGGTCCTGGGGGACGTAGAACAGCTCGGCGCCGGCGAGCGAGGCCTCCATGTCGAGGATGCAGGCGTAGGTCGAGTCGGCGGCCAGCTTGGGGTAGGCGTCGCGGTGCTCGCCCATGAACGTCAGCCGCTTGTCGAACGGCTCGCCGCCGATGGCCTGCGTCACGTTCTGGAGCGCGCCGCGACGCTCGTTGTCGCGGATCCAGTCCGAGAAGTAGTGGAGCCGCGAGCAGTACCCGTCGAGCGCGCCGTCGCGGTAGCGCAGCGTGCGGACGCCGTCGGCGTAGGTCTGGTAGCTCGTCTCGCCCGTCGCGATGGCCCGCGACAGGGAGAGGACGTTCTCGATGTAGAGCACGCAGTCGAACGCCGTCAGGTCGACCACGAGCGTATCGGCGTCGGGCGCGTCGAGCATCCCGGCGCTGTACGGCACGCCGAGCAGCTGCTCGCCGACCCACTGGATGATCTCGCCGTACGCGCGCTGGGCGACGCCCTGCGCCTCGGCGTCGTCGAGGATCTGCTGGAACGTGGCCCGCGTGGCCCGCTCGTGGGCCTCGACGGTGTCGGCCGGCGCGCTGGCGGCCGCGGCCGCGACGACCGGCGCCGCGTTCGAGACCGGCGGCGTGGCGGGGAGGGCGGCCGCCTCGGGCGCCGGCTCGGCCGAGGCCGGCGGGCCCGCGCTGGCCGGGTCCGAGCTGCACGACGCGCCGAGGGCGGTCAGACTGAAGACGAGGGCGAGGCGGAGCATGGGGAGCGTGGG
>CAXRFJ010000352.1:0-4621 GCA_964229475.1 Rubrivirga sp. | reverse complement strand
CGGACGACGCTGGCCGGCCACCACGTCGTGGCCCTCGCGACGACGTCCGGGGTCGCCGCCCGCCTCCTCGTCAACGCCGAGCGGGGGTTCGACGTGGGCTACCTCGACCGGTACCCGGACCTCGTGGAGGCCCTCACGGTCGACGAGGTCACGGCCGCCGTCCGCCGCCACCTCCGCCCGGCCGACCTCCACGAAACCGTGGCCGGGACGCTGCCGGACGCGTAGGCCGCGTGCTTCTCCGATTTTCAATCGCGGCCCGGGACGCCGCACGTACCTTTTCGGTCCGGTCCCGCCCGGGACACGGAGGCTGTAGCTCAGTTGGTTAGAGCGCCTGGTTGTGGCCCAGGAGGTCGGGGGTTCAAATCCCCTCAGTCTCCCCGCCGCCCGCCCATCGTGGGGCGGGCGCCCCGCCGCGTTCGTCTAGGGGTTTAGGACGCCGCCCTTTCACGGCGGTAACACGGGTTCGAATCCCGTACGCGGTACCCCGGCGTCACGCGACGGCGTGGCCGTCCCAGTCGCGGGCGAAGTCGAGGAACCCGCTGAGCGTGGCCGGGAGCTCGGAGAGGCGGACGAGCCCCATCGACCACTCGGGAAACAGCCGGCCCGACGACACGAAGGCCCCGCTGGCCCCCTGGAGCTCCCGGATCGGGCCGCGCGCCAGGACCTCGGGGTCGAAGTGGCGCTTGTCGGTCGTGATGGCGGCGTAGAGCGCCTCGACGGCCGGCTCGTCGCCCTCGATCCACTGGACGAACTCGCCCGGCGCGCCGGGCACGACGGCGAGCTGCCCGTAGAGGAGGAGCCCGGTCACGTCGATCTCCGGGTTCCGGGTGGCGGCCGTCTCGATGATGGCGTTGAGGTCCGACGCCTGGAGGCCAGGGCGGGCGCGGGATCGGTAGAGGAGTGCGTACATGGGCGGCGAACGGGCGGGAGGTCGGGGAAGTCCGTGGCCGGGCCGAATCAGGCTTTCCCCCGTGACCGGCTCGCGGCGCGGACCGCCAGCAGCAGGGCCAGCGGGAGCGTGGCGGGGTGGAGGGGCTCGGGCGCGATCCCCCACACGACGACGGCGGCGACGGCGATGGTCGCGGCCGCCACGGCGTAGCGCCGCCAGCCCCGCGAGAGCTCGGCCCGGAGGAGCGGGACGGCGAAGGCGAGGTGCGTCGGCCAGAGCCACAGGAGCTCGACGTTCGCCTCGGTGACGTAGTGGTCGGTCGCGGTCCAGAGCAGGAGGAGGACGGTCCCGGCGAAGCCGGCGGCGGCGAACAGCCCCGCGTCGGCCAGCCGCCCGAGGCGGCGGAGGCCGGCGGGCAGGCGGGCGCCGGCCACCGCGCCGGCCACCCCGAGCGCCAGCAAGGCCCAACCGACGACGGCCGGCCAGGGGAAAGCGGGGGCGGGGAGGCCGGCCCCATCGATCCAGAACAGCGTGTCGCGCGCGGCCACGAGCGGCCGGCCGGCGACCGTCGCCCCGTCGAGCGCGTCGGCGAGCGCGAGCGGGAGGAAGACGGCCTCGCGCCGCGTCGGCACTTGGTCCATCGGCAGCCCGAGCCCGAGCGCCGTCCCAACGTCGACGAGCGGGTCGCCCACCATGTACCGCCGGACGGCGTCGCGGAATGTCGCGGTCGTGTCGGTGGGGGGGAGGGCGACGCCGGGCCGGCCCGCCTCGGCGAGCGCGGCGTCGAGCACGTCGAGGAGGCGCGTCGAGCAGTTGTCGCGCAGGAAGTCGTAGCGGTAGTCGCGGTGCTGGGGCAGCGCGTTCGTCTCGAGGAGGTCGTAGAGCGCGCGGACGGCCTCGGGCGGGAGGTCGAGCGTCTGCTCCACGATGGGCCGCCCCTGCGCGGCGTAGCGCCGGAGCTCGTACTCGAACGGGGCCGTGTCGAGGAGGTAGTTCAGCCGGCCGGAGAGGAACCGGAGGACGAAGTGCGGCTGGCTCGCGTCGAACGTCCCGTAGTTATAGGCCCGGTCGATGCCCGAGGCGGGGTCGGCGACGCGGATCGCGTTGTGGCCCCAGAGGCTGTAGACCTCGCGGCCGGGCAGCATCGTGAGGAGCGACACGCGGGCGGAGTCCGACAGCCCGACCGCGCCCGCCTCGGCGCCGAGGCCGGGGGAGCCGGGGGCCGGAGCGGCCGGCTGGGCGCGGGCGGCGGTCGCCAGCGCGGCGGCCAGCAGCAGGGCGGGGAGGAGACGCATGCCGGAAACTACCGGGCGCTCGCCACGGCCTGCGCCCGTCCGCCTCGGCGGAACTCTGACGTCGGTGGCACCTTCCGAGACCGTTGCCATCTCCCCGAATCGATCGCGGCCTCTGTGTCGCGTCATCCTGAGCGAGCCGACGGATCTCTGGTGCGAGCGGGTCTCCACGCTGGCGGCGAGAGCACGCAGCCGAGCGGTGCTCGCCAGAGTTCCGCCGCCGCCGGCCTGCGGCCTCCGCTCAGGGTGACACGAAGAGAGGTTGATCTGTCCCCCGACCCGTGACCCGGACCGAAAAAACCGCCCTCGTCCTCGACCGTCTCCGCGAGGCGATCCCCGCGCCCGAGACCGAGCTCCGGTACCGGAGCGAGTTCGAGCTGCTCGTCGCCGTCATCCTCTCGGCCCAGTGCACCGACGAGCGCGTGAACCTCGTCACCCCGGCCCTCTTCGAGGCCTACCCGGACGCCGCCGCGATGGCCGAGGCCGAGGCCGACGAGATCTTCCCCTACATCCGCTCGGTCACGTACCCGAACAACAAGGCGAAGGCGCTCGCCAAGACGGCCCGGATGCTCCGCGACGAGCATGGCGGCGAGGTCCCGCGCGAGCACAAGGAGCTGGTGAAGCTCGCCGGCGTCGGGCGGAAGACGGCCAACGTGGTCGTCGCCGTGGCCTTCGGCGAGGCGGCCATCGCCGTCGACACACACGTGTTCCGCGTGGCCAACCGGATCGGGCTCGTCAAGGACCAGCCCACGCCGCTGGCGGTCGAGAAGGGCCTCCGCCGCGTGATCCCCCGGGCGGACTGGGGCGAGGCCCACCACCTCCTCATCCTCCACGGCCGGTACACCTGCGAGGCCCGCCGGCCCCGGTGCGAGCGGTGCCCGCTCACCGACCTCTGCGACTACTACGCCGCCCTCCAGGCGCTGCCCGACCCGCTCCCCGGCCTCGACCCGAAGCGGGGCCGTTTCTATTCGAAGACCGCCCGCCGCTACTTCGACGAGCCCGCCACCAAGACCGACCGCCACGGCACGGAGCAGATCGCCGACCCGTGGACGGGCTCGATGAACGTGTTCGACGCCAAGACGGGCCAGACGACCAAGAAGGTCAAGGACTACCGGGTGGGGTGAGTGCGGGGTCGGCCGGGGGAGGCCAGACGGTGGCGGTAAGCTTCGGGAGGCCTGAGCCGGAGAGGCCCTCGGCGGTCGCCGGGACCTCCGGGGCGGGCCCACCCGACCTGATCTCGTTCGATCCGCCCTCCCCGTGTCCCTCCTCTCCGACTTCAAGGCGTTCGCGCTCCGCGGCAACCTCGTCGACCTCGCCATCGGGTTCACCGTCGGCGCGGCGTTCACGACCGTCGCCCAGTCGCTGGTCAACGACCTCATCATGCCGCCGATCGGGCTCGTCCTCGGCGACACCGACTTCTCGGACTACTACCTGCTCCTCCGGGAGGGCGACGGGGCGTCGGCGCCGTACGCGACGCTGGAGGCGGCCGTCGAGGCCGGGGCGGTCACGCTCAACTACGGCGCGTTCCTGACCCACCTCCTGACGTTCCTCGTCGTGGCCGTCGCCGTGTTCGTGCTCGTGCGGGCCGTGAAGCGGGCCTCGGAGGAGATCCAGGACGAGTTCGGGCAGCCCGACGCGCCGGACCAGCCGGCGACGAAAAAGTGCGCCTACTGCCGCGAGGCCGTCCCGTTCAAGGCCAGCCGCTGCTCCCACTGCACGTCGTTCCTCGGCACCGACGGCGGCCCCCTCACGCCGGACGCGGCCATCACGCCGGGCGCGCCCGCCCCCTGACCCGCCCCGGCGCCGGGCCGCCAGGTCGGCGCCGTCCGGTGGCCGGCGTCGGTGAAGAGCGCGCGCCGGCGCCCGCCGGCCCGGCCTTCCGCGTGCGACGGCGCGGCGGCGGGCCCATCGGTCGCCTCCCGCCTCCCGCCTCCCGCCTCCCGCCTCCCGCCTCCCGCCTCCCGCCTCCCGCCTCCCGCCCGTGCCCAAGCACCACATCCTGATCATCCTCGACGGCTCCGGCATCGCCGAGGACCCGTCGGTCTCCGCCATCGACGCCGCCGACAAGCCGTTCCTCGACGCCTTCTTCGCCGCCACGCCGGGCTCGACGCTCGAGGCCTCGGGCCGGGCCGTCGGGCTGCCGGCCGGGCAGATGGGGAACTCCGAGGTCGGCCACCTCAACCTGGGCGCCGGGCGCGTCGTCGACCAGGACATCACGCGGATCGACAAGGCCATCGAGGAGGGGAGGCTCCAGGAGAACGCCGTCCTCCGGGCCGCCGTCCAGCACGCGCAGGCGAACGGCTCGACGCTCCACCTCATGGGCCTCGTCTCCGACGGCGGCGTCCACTCCCACCTCGCCCACCTCGCCGCGCTCCTCGAACTGGCGGCGAAGGAGGGGCTCGACCGCGTCGTGGTCCACGCGTTCACCGACGGGCGCGAC
>CAXRFJ010000351.1:0-6511 GCA_964229475.1 Rubrivirga sp. | reverse complement strand
ATGTCGATCCGCCTCCGCGGAGTCTGTCTCGGTCTCGAAGTCGAACGGGGCCGCCGCGGGATTCGCGCGGCACCGGAACCCGAAACGAGCCGACGCACACGGCCGGCTCGAAGGGGCGGAGAAGATACGGGAGGCCCCGGGGGCACCCCGGGGGAAAAAACGGAGGAGTCCCGGCGGTCGGCCGTCGGCCCCGCCCGCGGCGCCCCCGAGGCGGCCCGCCTCGGCGCGTTCGGCAGGGGGACCGTGCCGCCTGAAAACGATGAACCGAGACCGGGTCTCCCCAGGTCTCGGCCCATCGCTCTCTCTCTCCCTCTCGGGAGCTGGGTGCGCGGCGCGCAGACGGAAGCGCCCGGGGGCGCGCGTCGTCTAGGCGGCCACGGCGTGCTGGTCCATCCGCCCGCGGAGCGTCCGGAGCGTCTTGGAGAGGATCTGCGAGATCCGCGCCTCGGTGAGGTGGAACTCGCCGGCGATCTCGCGGAGGGTCAGGCCCTCGAAAAAGTAGAGGTGGACGATCCGCTGCTCGCGCTCGGGGAGCCGCTCGACGAGCGCCTCGACGAACGCGTACAGCGACTGGCGCTCGGCGTCGGCGTCGGCCGGCTCGACGTCGGGGGCCGGGAGCGTGTCGATGGGGGAGGGGCGGTCCGTCCCCTGGCCGTCGTAGAGCGACAGCGCGAACCGCTGCTGGGCGTCGCCGAGGAGCCGGTTGTAGGACCGGACGCTCACGCCGAGCCGGTCGGCGACCTGGGCGGCGCGGGGCTCGTCGCCGAGCTCCTGCTGGAGCGTCTGGGCGGTCCGGTTGGCCTCGGCCACGCGGCGGCGGCGGTCCCGGCTGAGGCAGTCGATCGTGCGGAGGAAGTCGACGAGGGAGCCGCGGATCCGGCCGTAGGCGAACGAGGCGAACGGCGTGCCCCGCGAGGGGTCGTAGCTGCCGAGGGCCTGGAGCATCCCGAGCATCCCCGCGTTCTCGAGGTCGGCGTAGGAGGCCAGCGGGTGGTCCGGCAGCGCGATCCGGCGCGACAGGGACCGGACGAGCGGGAGGGCGGCCACGGCCACGGCGCGGGCGTAGTCGTCGGCGCGGGCGCCGTCGGCGTCGCGCTCGGCGCAGTAGCGTTCGACGGCGTCTTGGAGCGAAGAGGTCATAGTCGTGAGCGGCGCGGACGGCCCGGCGGGGTCAGGCGAGGCGCGAGGTGCCGGCCGGGCGGACCGCCAGCGCGGCCACGACGAGCGCGGCGGCGGCGAGTCCGAGGGTCTCCCACAGCGAGGCCGCCGGCCGGGCCGCGAGCGCGGCGAGGCAGAGGACGGCGGCGGAGCGGAGAGACCAGGCGGGCACGGGTGGGGTGGGAGGCGTGCCGGTCCCTTCCGCAAGGGCGGTGCCATTGTCCGCGGCGCCCGCCCCCGGCCCTCGTCCCCCGCCCCGTCGATCCTCATCAGGCGCCCGAGATGGAACGCTCCCCACCCATCAGGCCTTCCCAGAAGGGGGGGCGTGGCCGTCCCGGTCCGTCATCGTCCGACACCGCGTCCGGCTCAATCAACGGCCGGCGGCGGCACGGATTCGTACCCCCGCCGGTAGAATCGGCGTGGCGGGGGGCAGATTCGTTACGTGACCGGCCCGCCCGCGTCGGCCTCGGCGAGCGCGCGGTGGGCCCCGGTCTCCAGGGCCTCCTCGACGGCGTCTAACAGCCGGTCGACGTCGGCGAGCGGGTTCCACACGAACGGCGAGAACCGGAGGAGCCGGCCGCGGCGGGCGTCGACGTAGACGCCGCGGGTCTTGAGCCAGCGGACGAGCCGGTCGGCGTCGTCGACCTCGAGCACGACCATGGCCCCGCGGCGGGCGGCCTCGCGCGGCGACCGGAGCGCGAGGCCGAGCGCGTCGGCCCGCTCGATCCCCCGCGCGCCCTTCGCGAGCGAGTCCGCGCGGACCGCCTCGACGCCGACGTCGAGCAGCACGCGGAGCCCCTCGACGGCGTGGTACATCGAGGCCACGGCCGTCGTGCCGCCCAGGAACCGGCGGCGGACGTCGGGGTGGTCGGCCGGGGCGGGGGCGAAGGCGAACGGCTCGGCGTCGGCGAACCAGCCCGCGAGGCGCGGCCGGAGGTCGAGGCCGGGGCGGACGTAGAGGTAGGCGTTCCCCGTCGACCCGCAGGCCTCCTTGAGGAGCCCGCCGAAGTAGACGTCCGCGCCGGTCGCCTCGACGCGCTGCGGCAGCGCCGCCGTCGCGTGGTAGCCGTCGACGGCGAACAGGGCGCCCCGGGCGTGCGCGGCGTCGGCGAGCCGGCGGAGGTCGGCGTCGGGGAGCACCTCGCCCGTCGCGAACCCGACGTGCGAGACGACCACCCACGCCGTCCGGTCCGTGACGGCGTCGGCGACGGCGTCGAGGTCGACGGACCCGTCGGCGCGCGCGGGGACGTCGACGGGGCGGAGGTCGCGGAGGCCGGCCCACCGCTGGACCGAGTGGCGGACGGACGGGAACTCGCCCTCGGTCATGACCACCTCGGGGCGCCCCTCGAACGGGCCGTCGCACGAGAGGAGCGCCTGGACCGTCCAGTGCACGTTGGGCTGGAGCACGCACGTCCCGGCCGGCGCGCCCAGCATCGGGGCGACGTAGGCGTCGGCGAGGTCTTCGGGGAGCGCCCACCAGCCGGTCTCGTGGCCGAGCTCCCAGCGGTCGGGCACGCGGTTCCAGGCGTCGACGCCGCGCGTGGCCCAGTCCTCGCAGAACCCGGCCATGAGGTCGGGGACCGTCCGCGGCATGAGCCCGTGGGTAAAGGCGCGGAGCTCGGCGGCGGGCGGCGGCGGGACGGCGAAGCGGTCGCGGAGGTCGAGCACGAGGAGCGAGGCGGGAGGGGGGAGGCCGAGTCTACGCCCGGTCCGCCCCCCGGCCCGGCGCCTACCGCCCGCCCCCCTGGGCGTCGAACGCCGCGACGGCCGCCTCCACGTCCGCCCACAGCGCGTCGAGCGCGGCCCGGTCGTGGAGCCGCCCGCCGATCACCACGGCCTCGATCTGGCGGACGTGCCGGATGTCGGCGAGCGGGTCGGCGCGGAGCAGGACGAGGTCGGCGTGCTTGCCGACGGCGACCGACCCGAACGCGTCGCCGAGGCCGACGAACTCGGCGGGGCGGATCGTCGCGGCGGCGAGGGCCTCGGCCGGCGTGAGCCCGGCCTCGACGAGGAGGCCCAGCTCGTCGTGGGCGCTCGTCCCGAAAAAGCTGTACGTGTCGCCGCCGTCGGTCCCGAGCAGGACCACGACGCCGGCCTCGTGGGCCCGCCGCGTGAGGTCGAGCCCGAGCCGGTGGAACGCCCGGACCGCCTCGCGGCCCTCGGGCGAGGGGTCGAGCGCGACCATCGCGTCGGCGTCGGCCTGCCAGGACTCCCAGAGCGGAGCGGGCAGGTGCCGTCGTCGCGGGTCGTCGCGGAACGTGGGGTCGTCGGCGAACGCGTCCATCCGGCGCGTCACGTGGGTGGGGACGTAGGCCGTCCCGTGCGCGACCATCGTCGCGAACGTCGCGTCGCAGACGGCCGGGTCGTGGGCCTCGACCATCGCGCGGAGCACGTCGGGCGGCGGGTTCTGCGAGCGGGCCTCGGCACGGAAGGCGGCCGAGCCGGGGAAGCAGTCGAACAGGAGGTCCCGGGTGTGCTCGACGCTGCGGACGCCGGCCTCCGCCGCCTCGGCCGTCGTCATCGCGAGGGGGAGGTGGCCGGCGGCGTAGATCCCGAGGGCCTCGGCCTCGTCGGCGACCCACCCCAGCGCCTCGGGCGAGAGGCGGTAGTACGTCTTGATGAGGTCGACGCCGCGGCCGTGGAGCTCGCGGACGACCCCCCGCACCTCGTCCTCCGTTGCGGCGTAGTCCCACGGCGGGTTGAGGGGGAAGCTGCTCAGCTCGACGAGCCGGGGCCCGACGAGCGCCCCGGCCTCGATCTGGTCCCGCCACGCGAGCAGCCGGTCGAGGCACACCGGCTCGGACGCGTCCTCGCACGCGGACGCCATCTCGCGGACGCCCGTGATCCCGCTGGCGACGAGCTGGGGCAGGATGACCGCCGGCGCGATGGGGTGGCGGAGGTGGGCGTGCATGTCCCACAGGCCCGGCATGAGGTACCGGCCGCGGCCGTCGACGACTTCGACGCCGTTGGGAAGGGGCGCGTCGGGGCCGACGGCGACGATCCGCCCGTCGGCGACGACGACGGTTTGGCCGGGCACCACGACTCCGGCCTCGACGTCGACGACGTGGATGTCGCGGAGCGCGAGGTCCTGGGCGAGGGCGGGGGCCGCGAGGAGGAGGGCGAGGAGCAGGCGCATGGCGGAGACGAGGGGAGGCCCCCCGACGGGCGCGCGCTCCGGGAGTTGCGCCGGGCGACGGCCCCCTCCGCGGCGGACCTAGTCGCCCAGCCCGACGAGCCGCTCGATCACGTCGACGCCGGAGACGCCCTCGGCCTCGGCGTTGAAGTTGGTCACGATCCGGTGGCGGAGGACCGGCACGGCGATCCGGTCGACGTCGGCCGCCAGCGGGGTCACGCGGCCGTCGAGGAGCGCGAGCGCCTTCGCGCCGAGCACGAGGTACTGGCTCGCGCGCGGGCCGGCCCCGTAGGCGAGGTACTGCGTCACGAAGTCCGGCGTGCCGTCGCGGCCCGGGCGCGTGCGCGACGCCAGGCGGACGGCGTGCTCGACGACGTGATCCGCCACGGGCGCGTTGCGGACGAGGGCCTGGTACGCGCCGAGGTCGTCGGCGGAGAGGACCGGGCGGATCGCGCGGGCCTCGCCCGAGGTGGTCCCCTTGACGATGGCGACCTCGTCCTGGAACGGCGGGTAGTCCAGCCAGAGGTTGAGCATGAACCGGTCGAGCTGGGCCTCCGGGAGCGGATACGTCCCCTCCTGCTCGATCGGGTTCTGCGTGGCGAGGACGAAGAACGGCTTGGGGAGGTCGAACGTCTGGCCGGCCGCCGTCACGTGGCCCTCCTGCATCGCCTCGAGGAGCGCGGCCTGCGTCTTCGGCGGCGTCCGGTTGATCTCGTCGGCGAGGATGACGTGGGCGAACACGGGGCCCTTCACGAAGCGGAACGCGCGGCGGCCCGTGCCCGGCTCCTCCTCGACGACCTCCGAGCCCGTGATGTCGCTCGGCATCAGGTCCGGCGTGAACTGGATCCGCCGGAACGAGAGCTCGAGCGCGTCCGAGAGCGTCCGGATGAGGAGCGTCTTGGCGAGGCCCGGGACGCCGACGAGGAGGGCGTGCCCCCGCGCCAGCAGCGCGACGACGAGCCCCTCGACGGCCGCCTCCTGCCCGACGACGACCCGGCCCACCTCGGCGCGGAGCTGGCGGTAGGCGTCCGCCAGCGCGTCGACGGCGGCGGGGTCTTTGGGGTCGATCGGCATGGGGGGCGAGTAGGCCAGTGGGCGAGTCTACGAGCGGGGAGAGGCGGGCTTCAGGACCGAGCCCACTCGCTCACTCGATCGCTCGCGGTCTCGCGGGCTAACTCCCCACGGGCGGCTGGTACTGCTCGGCCCGGATGTCGACGTAGACCGTCCGGCGGAGGTCGGCGACCCACTCCGCCAGCACCTCGTTCTGCTTTTCCTGGAGCGCGTACTGGCTCAGGAGCGCGTAGTCGTCGGTGACGGAGAGCGGGTGGGCCGGCGTCCGCTTCTGCAGGAGGACGATGTGGAAGGCCTGCGTGCCCTCGGCGTCGGCGAGCTGGACGGGCGCGGGGTGCGAGATCTCGCCGACCTCGAGCGTGTCGATGGTCGCGCGCCACTGGGGCCCGAGGCCCTCGACCGAGAGGTCGCGCTGGCGGGTCTGCGGGACGGCCACGTACCCGCCGCGGGCCGCGCTCGTCGGCTCCTCGGACTGGCGCCGGGCGATGGCCTCGAACGGCGTCCCGGCCTGGATCGAGTCGCGGAGGACGGAGAGGGCCTGGCGGGCCGCCTCGGCCTCGCCCTCGCCCACCTCGACCTGGAGGAGGATGTGGTTGAACGAGATCCGGTTGCCGTCGCGCGAGTTGACGCGGAGGACGTGGTAGCCGAACGGCGTCTCGAACACGGGCGAGATCGAGCCCGGCTCGGCGGCGGCGGCGGCGGCCTGGAAGCGCGGCTCGAGGTCGGTCAGGCGGAGCGTCGTGTAGAGGCCGCCGTTCTGGGTCCCGTCGCGGTTCGTGTTGCCGGGGTCGTCGGAGTAGCGGTTCGCGAGCTCCTCGATGGTCGCCTGCTCGGCGAGGATCGAGTCGCGGAGGGCGTCGGCGACGGCGCGGACGCGGGCCTCGCCGGCCTCGTCGCTGGCCGGGATCTTGACGATGTGGGCCACGCGGACGAGCTCCGGCACCTCGGGCCGCTCGCTCTCCGGGATCCGGTCGAACCACGCGCGGACCTCGCCCGGCGTCACCTTGACCTCGCGCATCCGGCGGCCCTGGTACTGCTGGAGGAGGAGCTCGTCGCGGACGTCCTCGCGGACCGACACCTTGATCTCGTCGATCGACCGGCCGTAGGCCTGGACGAGCGCGGCCTCGCCGCCGACCTGCGCCGCGAGCT
>CAXRFJ010000350.1:0-2912 GCA_964229475.1 Rubrivirga sp. | reverse complement strand
CGGCGTCGAGCGCGGCGTCGACGGCGGACGGGTCGCCGATCCGCTTGGCCTCCATCGAGGCGCGGACGCGGTCGGGGTCGTCGCGGAGCAGGTCGAGGTCGATCATCGGGAGGGGGGAGGGCGGGGCACGGGCGGGGGAAGCTAGTCCGGCCGGTGGAGGCGCCGGGCGTGGAGGCGTGGCCTTCGCGCGGTTTCCGACTGGCCCGCGAGACGGCCGAGGCGGGCGGGGAGAACGCGTAGCTTGGGGCGTTCCCCCCGAACCCGCCGTGCGCGTCGCCCTCCTCCCGTTCGCCGCCCTCCTCGCCCTGGCCGCGTGCCAGCCGCCCGCGCCCGTCGGCGTCGCGTCCGACGTGCCCGGCACGACGTGGTCGCTCGAACGGCTCGTGCTGGACGACGGCGAGGTCCTGCGGGGGCAGGGCGAGCAGGTCTCGTTCGGCCCGGAGGGCTCGCTCTCGATCGCGTCGTGCAACCTGTGCTCGGGCCGCTACTCCGTCGACGACAGCCTGCTGACGATCGAGGGCCCGCTCGCCTGCACCCGCCGCGCGTGCCAGCCGGGGACCGTCGAGCTGGAGCGGCACCTGCAGGGCACCTCGGCGCTCCGCCGAGACGGCGCCTACCTCATCATCGTGCCCGACAGCCTCGCGGAGCAGATCCTCTTCGTCCCGGCGGAGCCGTAGGGGAGAGGCCAGAGGCGGTGGGACGTGGACGGTCCGGGGTGTCACCCTGAGCGGAGGGCGCAGGCCGACGTCAGAGGCGATCTGGACGTTGTGACGCCGACGTCCCACGCGGCCCGAGAGGGTCTTGGAGGCCGGCGGCGTCCGAGTTGAGATCCTCCGCTCCGCTCAGGATGACCGGTCTGGAGGGGGGCCGCACAGACCCGGGTGCGGCCGGGTGGTCGGCTGGCGCCAAGAGCGTCGGCCGAGCCCGGGGCTCGCCAGAGAGCCTCGGTCGCGCCCGTCCCTCCGCCTCGGCGCCGGGGCGGGCGGAGCCGGATCCGCCGAGCCCCTCACGCCTTCCGCCTCCGACCTCACGCCTCGCTCACCCCGAGCCCGAGGCGGTCGCGGACGGCGCCGAGGGCGTCGGCCAGCGGGCGGGGGCGGTACCCGAGCTCCGACTCGGCGCGGAGGATGAGGAGGCCGGCGCGGAGCGGGCGCGGGGCGCCGGGGTGGAGCACGTCCGTGGTGGTCCCCGAGATCAGCCCGGCGTCGAGGTCGAACGCCTCGGCGACGCGGCAGGCGAGGTCGAGGACCGACAGCTGCTCGCGGCCGGTGACGTTGAACACGCCCGTCCGCTTGAAGCGGACGATCCGCAAGATGCCGTCGGCGAGGTCGTCGTCGTAGGTCGGCGTGCGGAGCTGGTCGGCGGGGACGCGGACGGGGCGGCCGGCGGAGAGCTCGCGGACGAGCCACCGCACGACGTCGAGGCGCGGCGCGTCGCCGGCCGGGACGCCGAACACCATCGTCGTCCGGGCGACGGCCCAGTCGGTCAGGCGCGAGGCCTTGAGCGCGTTCTCGGCCGCCAGCTTCGAGCGGCCGTACGCGTTGATCGGCGCGGGCCGGTCGTCCTCGGCGTAGGGCCCGTCCTGGCCGTCGAACACGAAGTCCGTCGACGGGAGGACGAGGCGGGCGCCGTGGCGGTGGCACGCGCTCGCGACCGTGGCGACGGCGTCGACGTTGAGGGCCCAGCACGCCTCGCGGTCCTGCTCGCAGGGCTCGACCTGGGCCATCCCGGCCGCGTGGAGCACGACGTCGGGGGCGAAGTCTTGGAAGGCGCGGTCGACGGCGTCGCCGGCGCGCACGTCGAGGCGGGCGTAGCCGCCGCGGTCGTGGGCGGCGGCCGGGCCGCGGCCGGTCGCGAGCACGTCGGCGCCGGGCCAGCGGGCGGCGGCGCGCGTGAGCGCCTGCCCGACCAGCCCGTTCGCCCCCGTCACCAGGATGCGGGGCGGCAGCATCCTACTCGCCCCGTCGGTCGCGGACGGCCGCCTCGAGCGCGCCCGTGATGTCGGCCAGCGGGGCGCCCGGCGTGAACACGTGGCTCACGACGCCGCGCTCGCGGAGCGCCTCGGCGTCGTCGGCCGGGATCGTGCCGCCGGCCACCAGCAGGCCGTCGCCGCGGCCGGCGTCGTCGAGCAGCGCCCGGAGGCGGGGGAGGACGGTCCCGTGCGCGCCCGACAGGATCGACACGCCGACGACGTCGACGTCCTCCTCCTCGGCCGCGCGGACGACCACCTCGGGCGTCTTGCGCAGGCCCGTGTAGACGACCTCCATCCCGGCGTCGCGCAGGGCCGCCGCGACGACCTTGGCCCCGCGGTCGTGACCGTCGAGGCCGACCTTCGCGATGAGCACGCGGATCGGGCGGGAGAGCGTCTCGGGCATGCCCAAACCTACAGCTTCAGCCGGAGGCCGAGCCCGGCCCCGAGGTCGAAGTCGGTCTCCTCGACGATCTGGAGCCGCGGTGAGACGAGCCCGTAGATCTCGAGCTCGGGCGCGAGGTCGGCCTCGAGCCCGACGCCGAGGCTCACGCCGAAGTCGTCGCGCGGGCCGCCGGTGCGGACGAACAGGCCGGGGCCGTAGAACAGCGACGCGGTCCGCGAGCCGCTCAGGCGGCGCTGGCGGAGGAGGTAGTGGCCCTCGGCGGAGACCGACTCGTCGAGGTCCCAGCCGATGGCGAGGATCACGGAGCCGCTGCCCTCGCCGAACTTGAGCGAGAGGCCGGTCGGGTCGCCGACCTGCCCGCCGATGCCGAGCTGGGCGGAGGCGGGGGCCGCGAGGGCGAGCGTGAGGAGCGCGCAGAAGAGGGGGCGCATGGGGAGAGCGGGTGGTGGGGGAGGCCGGTCCAACGCGCGGCCCCGCGTCGGGCTCCCCGCGCTAGGCGGCGTCCTCCCGCGGCGGGTCGAGCGCGAGGGCGTCGAG
>CAXRFJ010000349.1:0-4707 GCA_964229475.1 Rubrivirga sp. | reverse complement strand
CGCTGAGGGAGCAAAAGCGGATCATGGGAGTGGTGGGATCGGGGGGGGGGAGGGCGCTCCGGCGTGATGGACACGGTGCGCGAGATCTCGCGGATGGCGAGGACGTAGCCCTCGTAGTAGGTCACGTTGACCGTGATCTGGAACGAGTTCGTCCACGAGCCGGCCTGGATCTGGGCGGTTGTCTCGTCCGAGGAGACCACCATGGCGCCGAGGCCGGCGTTCCAGTCGCTGTCTTGCAGCAGGCACCCATTCGCCGACGTGATGGAGTAGGTGGCGGTCTGGCCCTGGCCGAGCGAGCCCGGGCCGGCGATCGAGAAGCTGCAGGACCCGGGCGAGCCCTCGCCGCGGAGGTCGGCTGTGGCACGGTCGGGGCCGGCGGCGTCGCAGCCGGAGACGACGAACGCGAGGGCGACGAGACAGGAGAGGAGACGTGTCATGAGGGAGGTGGGATGGGGGCGCCCCAAGCTGACGGCCGTCGGGTGCGTTCTCCAGTGGCCCGAGTCGTGCGAGGTCGGGTCGTGCTGGTCCATGCGTCCTAGTGATCGGCTCGTGTCCCCGTCGGCCACGCGGCCTCCCCCCACCGGGAGGCGCGGCCCACCGCCCGCCCGCCGGCACCAAACAAAGCGCCCGCCCCAGACCTCGGTCCGGGGCGGGCGCACGGTCACGCGCTGGCGTCAGCCAGCGGGCCGTCGGCTAGTAGCGGCGCCGGTTCGCGCGGCGGGCCTTCTTGGCCGCCTCCTTCCGCTCCTCGCGGCGGACCTCCGAGGGCTTCGTGTAGGACATGTTCTCCCGGTAGATCCGGAGGACACGGGCGCGGTTGACGGTCCGCTTGAAGCGGCGGAGGGCGCGGTCGATGGACTCCTTGTCGCGTACTTTGATGCCGATGGCCAAGGCGATACCTGTCTGGTTGTGGGGGTGGGCGGGTGCGGAGGCGCGTGCCGAGTGCAGCCTTGAAAGCTAGGGGGTGGGCCCCCGTCAACCAAGGACGCCGCGGGCGGGATCGGTGAAAACGAGGGGAAGGAGAGCGTTTCGGGCCGGCGCCGGCCCTCGCCGGAGCGCGATGGCCGTCCCGCCGGGGCCCCGCCGCCGCCCGCGACTGGCGGCCGGCGGCGGCCGCGGCCATCTTCCCGCCTCCCGCCTCCCGCCTCCCATGCGCCTCGTCCTCGCCACCCGCAACGCCGGCAAGGTCGCCGAGCTCGACGCCCGCCTCGCCGGCCTCGGCGTCGACCTCGTCCCGGCCGGCGCCCTCGACGGCGCGCCCGAGGTGGAGGAGGACGCCGACACGCTCCGCGGCAACGCCGAGAAAAAGGCCCGCGCCCTCTGGGCCCACTCCGGCCTCCCGTCCCTCGCCGACGACACCGGCCTCGAGGTCGACGCGCTCGGCGGGGCCCCGGGCGTCCGGAGCGCGCGCTACGCCGGGGAGGGCGCCGACGACGAGGCCAACCGCCGGAAGCTCCTCGCCGCGCTGGCGGGCGCGCCGGGCCGGGCGGCCCGCTTCCGCACCGTCCTCGCCTTCGCCGACGCCGACGGCGTCCGGTTCTTCGACGGCGTGTGCGAGGGGACCATTGCGACAGAGGAGGCCGGCGCCGGCGGGTTCGGGTACGACGCCCTCTTCCGGCCTGCCGACGGCGACGGCCGGACGTTCGCCCAGATGACGGCCGACGAGAAGAACCGGATCAGCCACCGCGGGCGGGCCCTCGACGCCTTCGCCGCGTGGCTGGCCGACCGCGCCGCCTGACGTCCGCCGGGCGGCGCGCGAGGGGGCCACATATAGAGGTCGCTTTGTCCGGTCTTCACCCCGGCTTGGGGGAGCCTCTGCGGGGGGCGGACTAGCTTGCTCGCCCTGACCCCCCGACCCGGGCTCTCGTCCCCCCGATGACCGTCTCCGCCAGCCTCCTGCTCGGCGCCCTGTTGGGCGCGGCCAACGCGGCGGCGGCGGCGTGGACAGCCCGCAAGGCGATGGACGGCGCCCCCGAGCGGGCGCTCCACGTCGTCCTCGGCGGGATGGTCGCGCGGATGGCCGTCGTGCTGGCGGCCGTCGCCCTCGTGCTCGCCCTCGTCCCGGTCCACCGGGGCGCGTTCGTCGGCGGGCTCGGGGTCCTCTTCGTCGGCGGGCTCCTCGCGGAGGTCGCCCTCGTCCTCGGCCGGGCCCCCGGTCGCTCACGGCCCCAGGCCGACGCCTAAGCCACCCGCATGCGGACCGCCCTTCGCTACGCCCTGCTCCTGACGGCCGCCGCCGTCGCCACGGCCCCCGCCTCGGCGGCCGAGGGCGGCGAGCTCGACGCCGTCCACCACACGGCCGACGGGTACTACCTCGACTTCTCGCCGATCGGCAAGGTCGAGCTGCCGCGCATCTTCCTCACGCGCCGCGCCGACGGCTCGCTCGGGTTCGACGTGTTCGGGTCCTCGACGGCCGCCGTCGGCAGTGGGCTCTACGCCATCGAGTCCCACGGCGACGGCGGGCACGGCGAGGGTGGCGGCCACGAGGCCGAGGCCGAGGAGGACGCCGAGGGCGCGGGCCACGGCGGCGAGGCCCTCGTCGCCGAGGAGCTCGACGAGGCCAACGCCGAGGAAATCCTGGGCGAGGCCGTCGAGGCCGAGGCGCCCTACGACGCCCACCTCGTCGCGACGGAGGGCTCGATCCTGATCGACCTCTCGATCTCGCGCCACCTCGTGTTCATCTTCCTCGCGATCGGCGTCCTGTTCCTTCTGTTCGTCCCGATGGCGAACAAGTACAAGAAGGGGATCGGGCGGACGAGCGCGCCGAGGGGCCGGCTCCAGAACGTGCTGGAGACGCTCGTGATCTACGTCCGCGACGAGATCGCGCGGCCCAACCTGGGCGCCAAGACCGACAAGTACCTCCCGTACCTCCTGACGGTCTTCTTCTTCATCCTCATCGCCAACCTGCTCGGGCTCGTCCCGTTCGGGGCCACGGCGACGGCGAACATCACGGTCACGGCCGTCCTGGCCCTGTTCACGTTCGTCATCACGCAGTTCGCCGGGACGAAGGACTACTGGATGCACATCCTGTGGCCCCCCGGGATCCCGGTCTTCCTCAAGCCCATCCTGATCCCGATTGAGATCCTGGGCCTGTTCACGAAGCCGTTCGCCCTGGCCGTCCGGCTCTTCGCCAACATGGTGGCGGGGCACCTCGTGATCCTCAACCTCATCGGGCTCATCTTCATCGTGGGCGGGATGAGCGCCGCGGCCGGCTACGGCACCTCGATCCCCGCGCTCGGGCTGACGCTGTTCGTCTACGCCCTCGAGCTGCTGGTCGCGTTCATCCAGGCCTACGTGTTCACGATCCTCTCGGCCCTGTTCATCGGGATGGCCACGGCCGAGCACGAGCACGACCACGACCACTCCGAGGACCACGGGTTCACCGCCCACGACGTCGCCGTCTCGCAGTCGAACGGCTACCAGGAGGTCCACAAGGAGCACGAGCGGACCGTCGGGACGGAGGCCGTGATGGCCTTCGCGGCGCCGTCCGCCTGACCCAGTACCGCGGCGTTCGCGCCGCCCCGCGGCGTCCCTGCCGCAGCGGCCTCGGCCGCACCCCCCGGGCATCGCGCCCTTTCATCGCACCCCCCAACTCTACCCTCTACGACCATGGAACCCATCGGTCTCGGTTATCTCGCCGCCGGCCTCGGTGCCGGCCTCGCCGTCATCGGCGCCGGCCTCGGCATCGGCCGCCTCGCCGCCGCCGCCCTCGAGGGCTCGGCCCGCCAGCCGGAGGCCGCCGGTGACATCCGGACGACGATGATCATCGCCGCCGCCCTCATCGAGGGCGCGACGTTCTTCGGCCTGATCGTCTGCATCCACATGGCGATCGCCAAGCGACGCCGGCCGCCGCGGCGGCCACGCCGGCGCTCCGGCGCCACGCCCGGGAGCACGGCCCCGCCCGCGGGCTCCCCGCCTCGGCGGGGCCGTGCGTGATCCCGACCCCCCCTTTTAGCCCGCTTCTCCGATGGCCCTCGTCCTCGCTGCCAGCCTGCTCTCGGCCAACTTCGGCCTCGCCATCTGGCTCGGCATCGCGTTCCTGCTCCTGATGTTCCTCCTGGGCAAGTTCGCCTGGGGCCCGATCACGTCCGCGCTCGACGAGCGCGAGCAGACGATCGAGGCGTCGATCACGCGGGCCGAGGCGGCCCTCGCGGAGGCCAAGCAGCTCCAGTCCGACAACGAGGCCGCCCGCCGCGAGGCGGAGGGCCAGGCCCAGCGGATCCTCGCGGACGCCCGCGACGAGGCCGCCCGCCAGCGCGACGCCGCCAAGGCCGAGCTCGCCGCCGAGCTCGCCGAGCAGCGCGAGCGCGCCGCGTCCGACATCGAGCGCCAGAAGCAGCAGGCCCTCGGCGAGCTCCGCGCCGAGGTGGCCGCCCTGGCCGTCGGCGCCGCCGAGAAGATCCTCGGCAAGGAGATCGACGCCGCCGAGCAGCGCGGCCTCGTCGACCAGTTCATCGCCGACCTGCCGAAGAACTAGAGGGATCGTGGGATAGGGGATGGAGGGATAGGCCCTCTCCCGTATCCCTCCAGCCCCCCTCCTCATCCCGCATCCCTCCCCCGATGGACCCCGTCGCCCGCCGCTACGCCCAGGCCCTCACCGAGGAGGCCCAGTCCCAGGGCACCCTCGACGCCGCCGACGCCGACGTCGCGCTGCTGGCGGAGACGCTCGGCGGCTCCCGCGACCTCCAGCTCGCGCTGACGAGCCCC
>CAXRFJ010000348.1:0-3119 GCA_964229475.1 Rubrivirga sp. | reverse complement strand
GGTTGAAGGCGGCCGTCACGCCCTCGGGGTCGTCGTAGGCCCGGCGGAGGACGGCCTCGTCCTTCCACTGGTCCACGCCGACGAGGAGCGCGCCGTCGTCTCCGACGACCTCGGCCACGTGGCGGAGAAAGCCGCGGGCCTCGTCGGGCGTGAAGTTGCCGATCGTCGAGCCCGGGAAGAACACGACGACGCGCGAGGTCTCGGGCGGGAGGTCCGGGAGGTCGAAGTCGCGCGTGTAGTCGGCCGCGACGGGGAGGACCGGCAGGCCCGGGTACGACGCGCGGAGCGCCTCGGCCGTCTCTTCCAGGAACGCGGCCGAGATGTCGATGGGGACGTAGGCCGCCAGCGTCCGGCGGGCGTGGAGCGCGTCGAGGAGGATCCGCGTCTTCTCGCTCGACCCGCTCCCGTACTCGACGAGGGCCGCGTTCTTGCCGATGGCCTCGACCATCTCGTCGCCGTGGTCGAGGAGGATCTGGCGCTCGGTCCGCGTGGGGTAGTAGGCGTCGAGCCGGGTGATCGCGTCGAACAGACGCGACCCGCGCTCGTCGTAGAAGTACTTGGCCGGGAGCGTGCGGGGCCGCCCCGCGAGCCCCGCCAGCACGTCCCGGCCAAAGGCCGAGGCGGGCGCGTCCGTCTCGACGTCCGTCTCGTCCGGCAGGTCGGGCATCGTCACGAGCGGGCGAGGCGGAGGCCGGTGACCTGCCACGTCGCGTCGGGCGGGAAGAAGTTGCGGTACGTCGGGCGGATGTGGCTCCGGCTCGTGGCCACGCTCCCGCCGCGGAGGACGAACTGGTTGGCCATGAACTTGCCGTTGTACTCGCCGAGCGCGCCCTCGACGGGCCGGTAGCCGGGGTACGGCGTGTACTGGCTGTGCGTCCACTGCCACACCTGGCCGTACATCTGGCGGAGCGCGGGCGCCTCGGCGGGCGCGCCGTCGCCGCCGACGGGCCTCGCGGGCGTCGGGTGGAAGCGGCCGGCGTCGGCGAACCCCACCAAGGCGCCGGGGGCCTCGCCCTGGCCGTCCCAGACGGTCCGCGCGGCGACCTCCCACTCGAACTCGCTGGGGAGGCGCGCGCCGGCCCACCGCGCGAACGCGTCGGCCTCGAAGTAGCTGAGGTGGCAGACCGGCTCGTTCGGGTCGACCGGCTTCGTGCCCGACAGCGTGAAGACGGAGTAGCCCGTCGGCGAGGCGTCGTCGCGCTCCCAGTAGAACGGCTCGGTCCACTCGTTCTCGACGCGCGCGGCCCAGCCGAGCGAGAGCCAGAGCGGCGTGGCGTCGTAGCCGCCGTCGGCCATGAACTCCAGGTACTCGCCGCACGTCACGAGGCGGTCGCCGATCTCGAAGGCCTCGACGAACTGGCGGTGCCGCGGGCGCTCGTTGTCGAAGTGGAACCGGCCGCGGCTCGTGCCCGCGTCGTGGGCCTCGAACCCGACCTCGTGCAGCCCGGCCTCGAACCGCCGCCACCCGAGCGGGCCGGGGTCCACGGACGTCGTCGCGACGGGCTCGCGGTACGCCGGCCGCAGCGGGTTGACGGCGAACACGTGCTTGAGGTCGGTCAGCATCAGCTCCTGGTGCTGCTGCTCGTGGTGGAGCCCGACCTCGACCACGTCGGCGACGTCGGGCCGGTCCGCCTCGGCGACGCCGTCGAGGAACCGGGCCATGGCCTCGTCCACGTGGTGGCGGTAGGCGAACACCTCCTCGACGGTCGGGCGCGAGAGGTAGCCGCGCTGGGCCCGGCAGTGCCGCTCGCCGGCCTGGACGTAGTAGCTGTTGAACAGGAACGGGTACCGCTCGTCGTAGAGCCGGTACCCGTCGGCGTAGGGGGTGAGGACGAACGTCTCCCAGAACCACGTCGTGTGGGCGAGGTGCCACTTGGTGGGGGAGACGTCCTCCATCGACTGGACGACGTAGTCCTCGGTCGCGAGCCCGTCGCAGAGGGACTCGGTGAAGGCGCGGACCTCGGCGAAGCGGGCGCCGAGGTCGGTGGCGGGGATCGCGAGGGGCACGGCGCGAGTCGGTGGGGGAGACGTCGGTGTCGCCGTCGTCGTCGCGGACGTCCGTGTCGTCGTCGTTGCGGCCCTGCGGCGTCGGGGGGATTTCCTGGTCCGTCTCGGTGACGGGCTTCTCGGCGGGGACGTCTTGCGGGGAGGGGGGCGTCTCGGACATGGGACTCGGGAGAGGGGAGGGGCGTTGACCGACGAGCCCGCCCCCCCGTTCCTTTCGATGCCTGGTGGTCTCCTTGACATTTACCTCGCGCCCGCGGCCGGCGCCCCCGTCCGCCGCGTCGACCACGCCGAGGCGCTCGCCGGCCGGGGCCTCGCCGGCGACCGCTACGCGGCGGGCGAGGGCTCGTTCAGCCGCTGGCCGGGGAAGGGCCGCGACGTGACCCTCGTCGCCGCCGAGGCGCTGGCGGCGGCCGAGGCCGAGTTCGGCGTCGCGCTCGCCGACGGCCAGCACCGGCGGAACCTCGTCGTCGAGGGCGTGCCTCTCGACGACCTCCGCGGCGTGCCGTTCTCGATCGGGGCTGTCCGGTTCGAGGGCGTCCGCCTGTGCGCGCCGTGCAAGTACCTCGTCCGCGTGACCGGGCAGGAGGGGATCTTCGAGGCCCTCGTCCGGCGCGGCGGCCTCCGCGCCGCGGTCGTGTCGTCGGGGACCCTCGCCGTGGGCGACGCCGTCACCTGGGACCCCGCCGACGTCGCGCGCCGCCCGACGCTCCCGGGGTAAACTGCCGGCCCCCGCCACGCCCATGCCCGGAATCCCCGACGCCACCATCGACGAGGTCCGCTCCGCGTCCGACCTCGTCGACGTCGTGAGCGACCGCGTCCGCCTCAAGAAGCAGGGCCAGCGGTACATGGGCCTCTGCCCGTTCCACAACGAGAAGTCGCCGTCGTTCTCGGTCGACCCCTCGCAGAACCTGTACTACTGCTTCGGGTGCCGGCGGGGCGGCGACGTGTTCAAGTTCGTCGAGGAGATCGAGGGCGTCGGGTTCCTGGACGCCGTCCGGCTGCTGGCCGACCGGGCCGGGATCGAGATCCGCGAGGAGGGCGCGAGCCCGGAGGCCGACCGCCGGGGCGCGATGCACGCGGCGCTCCGGTTCGCGGCGGGCTACTTCTACACG
>CAXRFJ010000347.1:0-4576 GCA_964229475.1 Rubrivirga sp. | reverse complement strand
CGTTCGAGGCCAACCTGCTTCAGCACGAGCTCTGGCGCTACGACAACATCCCGGGCGAGGGCCAGGCCTTCTTCGTGTTCCTCGACCGCTACTCGGCCGACCGCTACGAGCTCATCCACTCGGATGTGACCGGCGAGATCTCGCTCCCCGACTGGGAGGCGCAGCTCCAGCGGTAGCCCGGCCTCCGCGGTGGCCTGAGCCGAGGGCGCTCCGACCCGGGGCGCCCTCGTCGTTGGGGCCGGCGGCGCCCGCCTCGGGGCGCCGGCCGCCGAGGCGGGGCGGGGCGGAGATCTGCCATTTCCCCATCTCCGGGGTCTCGTCCCCCCGCAGGCGGCGCCCGTAGCTTCCGGCTCCTCTCCCCGGAAGCCCCGCCCGCCGTCATGACCGAGCCGTTCGTCCGCGTCGAAGCCCTGCCCGACCACGTCGGGGAGACCGTCACCGTCAACGGGTGGCTGTACAACGGGCGCTCGGGGAAGGGGCTCCGGTTCCTCGAGCTCCGCGATGGGTCCGGCATCGTGCAGGTCGTCGTGAACGAGGAGCAGGTGGGCGCCGAGGCGTTCGAGGCCGCCGCCTCGCTGACGCAGGAGAGCGCGTTCCGCGTCGTCGGCGAGGTCCGGGCCGACGAGCGCCAGCGGGGCGGGGTCGAGGTCGCGGCGGCGTCGGTCGAAGTCCTCGCGCTCGCCGAGCCGTACCCGATCACGCCCAAGGAGCACGGCGTCGAGTTCCTGATGGACCGCCGGCACCTCTGGCTCCGCAGCCAGCGCCAGTGGGCCGCGATGCGCGTCCGCAACCGGATCATCACGGCCATCCACGCCTACTTCCAGGGCGAGGGCTACATCCAGATGGACGCGCCCATCCTGACCGGCAACGCCGTCGAGGGCACGTCGACGCTGTTCGAGCTCGACTACTTCGGCGAGCCGGCCTACCTCACGCAGTCGGGCCAGCTCCACGGCGAGGCCATGGCGATGGCCCACGGCAAGATCTACACCTTCGGGCCGACGTTCCGCGCCGAGAAGAGCCGCACCCGGCGGCACCTCACGGAGTTCTGGATGATCGAGCCCGAGATGGCCTTCTACGACCTCGCCATGAACATGGAGGTCGCCGAGGAGCTGCTCGTGGCGATCCTCCAGGCCGTGACGGCGGACTGCCGCGCCGAGCTGGCCGAGCTCGGCCGCGACGTCGGCAAGCTGGAGGCCGCGATGGCCACGCCGTTCCCGCGCCTCAGCTACACCGAGGCCGTCGAGCTCCTGACCAGCGACGCGACCCAGACCATGCTCGACGCCGAGCAGGAGGGGCTGGAGGACGAGAAGCACGCGCTCGAGACGGAGCGCGACGAGAACCGCGCCCGCTACGGCCAGGCCAAAAAGGGCGAGAAGCGGCGGATCGACGCGCGTGAGATCGAGATCAACGTCCGCCTCGACGAGATCGCCGAGGGCCTCCGCAACATCCCGACGTGGAAGGCCAGCGCCCGCGACTTCGAGTGGGGGAGCGACTTCGGCGCGTCCGACGAGACCGTCCTCACGCGGCACTTCCAGACGCCGATCATCGTCCACCGCTACCCGGCGGCCGTCAAGGCGTTCTACATGAAGCGCGACCCCGAGGACGACCGCCTCGCGCTCGGCATGGACGTCCTCGCGCCGGAGGGCTACGGCGAGATCGTCGGCGGCGGCGAGCGGGCGACCGACCTCCAGTTCCTCCGCGACCAGGTCGAGGCGCACGGGCTGCCCGAGAGCGCGTTCGACTGGTACTTCGACCTCCGGAAGTACGGGAGCGTCCCGCACGCCGGCTTCGGGCTCGGGCTCGAGCGGACGGTGGCCTACGTCTGCGGGCTCGCGCATGTCCGCGAGACCGGGCCGTTCCCGCGCCTGCTCGGTCGGCTCCACCCGTAGCGCCGGGCCGCGACGAGCTCCGCGCCATCGCTCGTCAGGTTGGATCACGCGGCGATATGGAGCGCCAGTGGTACGTTGACGCCATTTGGAAGCGGTTCCGGATCGGCGGCCCCGTGCCGGCCGGGTCCGGGCGCGACCCTCGCTCACACTTCCTCGCGTTATGAAGCACCTGCCTCTCTCTCTCCTCGCCTTCGCGCTCGTCGTCGCCGGCTGCGATGCCGCTGGCCCCTCGGCTCCGGCCTCCCTGGCGGACGCCTCGGCCAGCACCGTCATCGTCACGGAGGCCGACCTCGCCGGCTCGTTCGCCGACGTCGCCGCCGACCCGACCTCGTGGTTCTTCTACAACGACGAGACGGACCAGATCGACAGCGCGCTCGGCACGTTCGTCGCTGGCCCGGACACGGCCCCGCTCGGCGCCGGCAGCGCCGAGATCTTGGTCTCGGGCACCCAGCGTCGCAACCTCGCGACCTACCAGTTCAGCGCGACGCGGCTCGCCGACGTCACCGCGATCCGGTTCTCGACCTACAACCCGTCCGCTGGCAACGGGGGCAGCGCGACCCGGTCGGCCTACCTCAACTTCAACGTCGACTTCGACGGGTCCGACACGTGGCAGCGGCGGCTCGTCTACGTCCCGAGCGTCAACGGGGCCGTTGCCCAGGATGCGTGGCAGGAGTGGGACGCCGTCGACGGCGGTGCCGCGCTCTGGACGTGGTCGTACTACTACGGCAACGGCGGCGCGTGGCCTGACGGCGACACCAACCAGTACCGTACCTGGGCCGACCTCGTCGCCTCGTTCCCGGACCTCGCCGTCCGCACCTCGGACTCATGGCTCGGCCTCCGCGTCGGTGAGCCGTACGCCGACGGCTACACCGAGACCCTCGACGCGTTCGTCTGGAGCACCGTCGACGGCACGACGACGTGGGACTTCGAACCGCTCATCGGCCCGCCGACGGACAAGGACGAGTGCAAGAAGGGGGGCTGGCAGGCCTTCAACAACCCCTCGTTCAAGAACCAGGGCGACTGCATCCAGTACGTCAACACGGGCCACTAACGCGCGACGGGCCGGTGGGCTTGCGGGGGCCGGGGACGTGCGTCTCCGGCCCCCCGCTTTGTGACCGACCGACACGATCGGCTGCGGCCGGACGTTGGATTCGATCCCCTTCCCATCCCACCATGCGCACGGTTCTGCTCCCCCTCGTCGGGGTCCTTCTCGCGACGCCCGTCGCCGTCGCCCAGGCGGTCGAGATCGACCTCGACGCGAACACCGTCACCGTCGTCGGCTCGGCGACGGTCACCGCCCCGCCCGACCGCGCCGTCATCCGCCTCGGCGTGCAGACGCGGGCGGCGACGGCCGCCGAGGCGCTCCGCCAGCACGAGGCCGACATGGCCCGCGTGCTCACGCAGGTCCGGGCCTACGGCATCGCCGACCGCCAGATCACGATCGAGGGCCTCAACCTCGGCGAGGCCTACGGCGAGCGCGGGCCGGACGGCTTCCAGGCGTTCCGCGTCGTCGCCGTCGAGACTGACAGCCTCGCCGTCGTGCCGGAGCTGGTCGCGTCGGTCGTCGAGGTCGGCGCGAACCGGCTCGACGGGCTCGTCTACACCATCCGCGAGTCGGGGCCGTACCAGGACCGCGCGCTCGACGAGGCGATGGCGCGGGCCCGGGCGAAGGCCCAGCGGCTGGCGTCGGCCTCCGGGCGGACGCTCGGCGACGTGCTGGCGGTCGTCGAGCAGGGCGCTGCGCCGGTGAACCCGTACTTCCGCGGGATGGGCGGCTACGACGAGGTGGTGGTCGAGGCCTCGGCCACGGCGAACCCGGCGGCCTACTCGGCCGGGTCGAGCGACGTCCGCGCGACGGTCGTCGTCCGCTTCGCGCTCCGGCCGTAATCTTTGGGCATGACCGAGCTCTCCCCGACCGACGCCGCGTTCCTCCGCGAGGCCATCGCGTGGGCCCAGAGGGGCGTGGACGCCGGGGGGAGCGCGTTCGGCGCCGTCATCGTCCGCACGCGAGATGAGGACGGCGAGCCGCTGGCCGAGCCCGAGCGCGTCGTCGCGGTCCACAACGTGGTGCTCCAGACGACCGACATCACGGCGCACGCGGAGGTCCACGCGCTCCGCGAGGCGTGCCGCGCGCTCGACACCATCGACCTCGGCGGGTGCACGCTGTACTCGTCGTGCGAGCCGTGCCCGATGTGCTTCAGCGCGATCCACTGGGCCAACGTCGACCGGATCGTCTACGGCGCGACGATCGCCGACGCCGACCGCTGCGGCTTCCGCGAGCTGCCGATCTCGAACCGCGACATGAAGCGCCTCGGCGGCGCGCCGGTCGCGGTCGACGGCCCGCACCTCCGCGACGAGGCCGTGGCCGTGTTCGACGCGTTCGTGGCCCGCGGCGGCACGACGTACTAGTGGCGGACGCGCACCCGACGGTCCCCTACACGGTCGAGCCGCTCCCCGAGGCGGAGTCGCTCGCCCGCGCCGAGGCGTTCTTCGAGACGATGGACGCCCGCCGCTCCGTCCGCGACTTCTCGGACCGCCCGGTCCCGCGCGCCGTCGTCGAGCGGGCCATCGCGACGGCCAGCACGGCGCCGAGCGGGGCCCACATGCAGCCGTGGACGTTCGTCGCGGTTTCGGACGCGGACACGAAGCGGCGCATCCGCGAGGCCGCCGAGGCCGAGGAGCGCGCG
>CAXRFJ010000346.1:0-4236 GCA_964229475.1 Rubrivirga sp. | reverse complement strand
CTATGGCCTCCGGTCGCTCCTCGTCGCCCCGATCCGCCGGCACGGCGGGGTCGTCGGGCTCGTGGCGGTCCACCGGACCGACGGGCCGCACGACTGGGACGCGTCCGAGACCGAGTTCGCCGCGGCCGTCGCCGACGCCGTCGCGCTCGCGCTCGAGCGGGAGGACCGCGAGATCGCGCTCGCCCAGCTCGTCGAGGCCCGCGAGGCCGCCGAGGCCGGCCGGGCCGCCGCGGAGCGGATGAACCGGCTCAAGAGCGCGTTCCTGGCCAACATGAGCCACGAGTTCCGGACGCCGCTGACGGGCATCCTCGGGTTCACCGAGCTCCTCGCGGCCGAGGTCCCGGAGGCCCACCGCGAGGTCGTCGGGCTCATCGAGCGGAACGGGACGCGGCTGCTCGACACGCTCAACGCCGTGCTCGACCTCTCGCGCCTGGAGGCCGGCGAGTACGACGCCGAGCGCCGGGTCGTCCGGCTCGAGCCCGACGTCCGGCTCGCCACCGAGCGCCTCGCCGAGGAGGCCGAGGCCAAGGGGCTCCGGTTCGACGTCGACCTCGACCCCGACGTGGCCGCGGCCGTCGACCCCGAGGCGCTCCGCCAGATCATCGGGCACGTCGGCGGGAACGCGGTCAAGTTCACCGACGCGGGCGGCGTCCTCGTCACGCTCGAGGGCACGCCCGACGAGGCCGTCCTCCGCGTCGCCGACACCGGCCGCGGGATCTCGCAGGCGTTCCTGCCGGAGGTCATGGACGCCTTCCGCCAGGAGGACCTGGGCCACGCGCGGAGCCACGAGGGCTCCGGCCTCGGCCTGACCATCACGCGCCGGCTCGTCCACCTCCAGGACGGCCAGATCGAGGTCGAGTCCGAGCAGCCGGGCGGGACCGTCGTCACGATCACGTTCCCCCGCGTGGCGCTCCACCCGCGGATGGCCCGGCCGGCCGACCGGCTGCCGGCCCCGTCGTCCGGCGACGGCGTCGTCTCGCCCGCGCTCGACGTCCGCCCCGCGCCCGAGCCCGCCGACCCGGGCAACCTCCTCGGGGCGCCCTTCGACTTCACGTTCCTGACCCCCCCGGCGGCCTCGGCCGCGCCCCATCCTGCCACTCCGCCCCCGCCGCCAGACCCGACCGACATGTTCGACTTCCGATTCGGCCGCTCGTCGTCCAACGACCCGGCGCCCGAGCCCACGCCCGAGCCCACGCCGGCGTTCTCCGCGCCCCGCCCGCCCGCGCCCCCGTCGCGCCCGGCGCCCCCGAGCCCGGCCCCGGCCGAGCCCGCTCCCGAGACCGACACGGCCGAGGCCGACGACCCCGTGATGATCGTCCGCGCCCGGCCGGCCGCGGCGCCGGCCGCCGGCCCGACGATCCCCGAGGCGGCCCCGCCCGAGGACGCCGAGGTCGTCGCCGAGCCCTCCGGCGACGGGCGCCCGACGATCCTCGTGGTCGAGGACAACGACGACACGCGGATGCTCCTCGAGCGGATCCTCCGCTCGACCTACGACGTGACGGCCGTCGGCGACGCCCGCTCGGCGCTGCTGGCCATGAACCAGCGGCGGTTCTCGGGCCTCGTCCTCGACATCAACCTGGGCGGCAAGGAGACCGGCGCCGACGTCCTCCGCATCGCGCGCTCGCTGCCGCAGTACGACGGCGTGTTCGCCATCGCGCTGACGGCGTACGCCCTCCCCGGCGACCGGGAGCGGCTCCTCGAGTCCGGGTTCAACTCGTACATCTCGAAGCCCTTCACGCGCCAGTCGCTCATGGAGACGCTGGCCGACGGCGTGACGGCGTAGCCCGCGGACGCGGTAGGTTTGGGCCGCGTCTCCCCGGCCCATGTTCGACCGCCTCGCCCGCCTCCTCGACGGCCTCCGGCCCGACGAGCCCGGCCCGCCCCCCGGCGGCGGCGGCGGGACCGCGCTCGCGCTGACCGGCGGCGGCGCGCGGGCGGCGTACCAGGCCGGCGTCCTCCGCGGGCTCGCCCGGATGGCGCCCGGCTTCCGGCCCGACATCCTCACCGGCGTCTCGGCCGGCGCGCTCAACGGGGCGTTCCTGGCGGCCGCGGCCGAGGCCCCGTTCCCCGCCGCCGTGGAGCGGCTCGTCGACGTCTGGCGCGACCTCCGGGCCGACCACGTCTACCGGCTCGACCGGCCGACCGTCCCGCAGGCGCTGGCCCGGTTCGTGCGCCGCCCGGACGAGGTCACGCCGCCCGCGGAGGGCGGCTTCCTCGACACGACGCCGCTCAAGGCGTTCGTCGAGGGCCACCTCGGCGCGGTCGGCGAGCCGATGGCGGCCGTCGAGCGGGCGGTCCGGGACGGCCACCTCGGCGGGTTCGCGATCACCACGACCTCCTACACCTCGGGCCAGTCGGTGACGTGGGTCCAGGGCGAGGGGCTCGAGCCGTGGGACCGGCCCATGCGGCGGGCCGTCCGGACGAGGCTCCGGCCCGAGCACGTGCTCGCCAGCGCCGCGCTCCCGTTCTTCTTCCCGGCCGTCGCCATCGACGACGCGGCGCTCGGGCACGGGTGGTACGGCGACGGCGGCATCCGCCTGACGGCCCCGCTCTCGCCGGCCCTCCACCTCGGCGCCGACAAGATCCTCGTCGTCAACACGCGCTACGGCCCCAGCCGCGCCGAGGCCGACGCGCCCAAGGTCGACGCGTACCCGCCGCCGACCCGCGTCCTCGGCATCCTGATGAACGCGGTCTTCCTCGACGTGCTCGACCGCGACGCGCAGACGCTCCGCCGGATCAACGCGCTCGTGGCCTCGACGCCGCGCGGCGAGTGGAACGGGTTCCGGCCGGTCGAGCTCCTCGTGCTCCGGCCGTCCGTCGACCTCGCCACGCTCGCGGTCGGCTTCGAGCCGCCGCTCCCGCCGTCGATGCGCCTCGTGATGGGCGGGCTGTCGTCGGGCGACGGCCGGAGCCCGGACTGGCTCTCGATGCTCGGCTTCGACCCGGCCTACGTCGAGGCGCTCCTCCAGATCGGCGAGGCCGACGCCGAGCGCCAGGCCGACGCGATCTCGGCGTTCCTGGAGGCGTGAGGCGCGCCGCTCCCGCCCGCCTCGGCGGTGGGCCCGAGGCCGGCACGGCCGCCCTCTAGAGCCGCGACGGCGCGCGCTTGACCGTCTCGCAGAGGGTCGGGAAGAGCGCGACGAGGTCGAGGTCCGAGACCGGCGTCCCGTCGACGCAGACCAGCCGGCCGTGCGCCTCGGCGTACTCGACGGCGCGGTGGGCGAGCGCGGTGTAGTTCGGCATCCGGGCGGAGACCGTGAGCTGGGCGCCGTGCCCGCCCTCGTCCCGCCCGGTCACCACGAGCCCGTCGTCGAGCACGTCGACCCGGGCGATGCCGGCCCACGGCAGCGCGCGCCGGCGGCCCGCGGCGTCGTGCCCGACGAACCGGCGCACGGACAGCTCGATCCGCCAGAGGCGCCGGTACTCACGGGCCAGCGTCACCATCGCGATGGCGGCGCACAGCGCGAGGAGCGTGCCGCAGAGGATGGCCATCGAGGCGGCGTCCGTGAGCTCCCAGAGCGTCGCCAGCGGCGCGGCCGACACGAGGGCCCCCGCGATGAGGGCGAACACGACGACGCACCGACGTGCCTTCCGCCGGGCCTCTTCGAGGACCCGGTCGTCGTCGAACACCTGTGACCACGTAGACATCGCGTGCGGGGGAGCCCGGCGTGTAGTCTCGATGAAGGAAGCGGTTCCGGACCGGGGCCAAGTCGGGATTCTCCGGGGGGTTGGGCACGCAAAGTCCCCGTCTCGAACGGTAATTGAGTCAGCCGTACCGTCCGCGCAGCGCCGCGGCGGCCTGCGCGACGGCGTCGTCGCCGACGTCGCGGTGGAGGATCGCGCCGACGGCGTGGGGCCCGAACGGGACGGTCCGGACGCCGGCGGCCTCCAGGCCGGCGACGGCCTCGGCCGCCGGCTCGGGGGTCTCGAACAGGACGATGTTCGTGTCCGGCGGGCGGACGAGCGCGAGCCCCGCGGCCTCGACCGCGTCGGCGAGGCGCCGGGCCCGCGCGTGGTCGGCGCGGACGAGGGCGTGGTCGTCCCGCTCGAAGTCGTCGAGGGCCACGAGCGCCGCGGCGGCGAGCACGCCGACCTGCCGCATCCCGCCGCCGAGGAGCTTCCGCACGCGCCGGGCCTCGCGGATGTGCTCGGCCGGCCCGGCCAGCGCCGACCCGACCGGCGCGCCGAGCCCCTTCGACAGGCACACGTTGACGGTGTCGAACGGCGCCGCGAGCG
>CAXRFJ010000345.1:0-2554 GCA_964229475.1 Rubrivirga sp. | reverse complement strand
GAACGTCGGGAGGCCGTCGCCGTCGAGGCGGATCTGGTTCGTCGCCGGGTCGACCGCCAGCCCGACGATGTTGCCGGCGTCGTCGCGGGCGAAGCCGGAGCCGTAGAACACGCCCTGCGGCTGGTCGTCGATCACGGCGACGAGGCCGAACGAGTTGCCCAGGATGAGCGTCTCGTCCGGCGTGCCGTCGGTCGGGTCGGCCTCGACGGTCGGGTCGAGGTCGATCCGGTTCCGGTTCGAGGCGAACGTGACGGTCGAGGACCAGCGGACGTCGTCGGTCACGACCGGGAGCGCGCGGAGCAGGAGCTCGACGCCCTGGTTCGTCAGCTCGCCGACGTTCCGGAGCTGGTTCGAGAAGCCGGACGTGAGCGGGAGCTCGACGTTGAGGAGGAGGTCCTCCGTGTTCTGCGTGTAGTAGGTGGCCTCGAGGCCGAGGCGGCCGGCGAAGAACGCGAGGTCGGCGCCGACCTCGAACTCCTTCTGCCGCTCGGGGAGTACGCCCGGGTTGCCCAGGAGGCCCGGCGCCAGCAGGCCGTTCGCGCCGCCGTACGAGCCGGGGGCGTAGCGCGTAAAGCGGGTGTACGGCCCGATCGAGGTCAGGCCGCCAGACTCGCCGTAGCTCGCGCGGAGCCGGAGCGTCGACGGGAGGAAGGCGCTGCCGGTCGCGGCGCGGCCGTAGGCCGGGTTGCCCGAGGCGTCGTACGAGGCGGACACCTTCGGGTAGAAGTTGGTCCGGTTGTCCGGCCCGAACCGGCTCGAGGCGTCGACGCGGCCGGCGGCCGTCACGAACAGTTGGTCGGCGTAGCCGAACGTCTGCTGGAGGAACGCGCCGAGGAGCGTGCTCTCCGACCGGCTCTCGCCGACCGGCGACGGCCGGCTGCCGCCGGCGACGGTCTCGACGCCGATGTTGAGGTCGAGCGTCTCGACGGCGAAGGTCGAGCTCTGGTCGTACTGGGACGTCCCGCCGAGCGTCGTCGTCGATTCGAGCGTCGAGCCCAGATCCGTGCGGTACTGGAGCCGGAGGTCGTTGTTGAGGCCCGTGACGTTGAAGTCGGCCCGGCGGCTGAAGCCGCCGTCGAAGCCGCCGGCCGTCGAGCCGCGGGGGACGAACGCGAGCGCGCTCTGGGTGTACGTGTCGATCCCGAGCACGTAGCTGATCGCCAGGCCGTCGAGCGGGGTCAGGCGCGCCTGCGCGTCGCCCGTGAACCGGTTCGTCGTCTGGTTGAAGTCGAAGTTGTTGATAACGTCCAGCGGGTTCTGGAGCGTGAGGTCCGGGTACTCCCCGGTCACCGGGTCCGGCTGGATGTCGACCGTGTTGGGCCCGAAGATGAAGCCCGTGAGCGCGCCGTAGTTGGAGGCGAGGCCGCCGTTCGGGACGTCCTCGCTGCGCGAGCGCGTGAAGTTGGCGCCGACCGAGACGTTGAGCACGTCGCCGAAGTCTTGGCCCACGCGGACGCGGCCGTTGAGCCGCCGGAACAGGTTGCCGCGCACGATCCCCTGATTGGCGAAGTGGCCGCCCGAGACGAAGTAGTTGGTCCCCGCGCTCCCGCCGCCGATCGAGACGTACTGCTCGGTCCCGACGGCCTGCTGGAAGATGTCGTCCTGGTAGTCGTAGCGCGTGACCGGGGTGGGGTTGGCGCTCGCCTCGGGGGCCGTGCCGCGCGGCCGGTCGAACGCGGCCTCGTTGACGTCGAGCGTCTTGCGGATGCCGTCCGTCCGGACCGACGTCGAGAGCGTCACGCGCGGCGCGCCCGAGCGGCCACGGCGCGTAAAGATCTGGACGACGCCCCCGTTGGCGCGGCTGCCGTAGAGGGCCGCCGCCGAGGCGCCCTTGAGGATCTCGATCCGTTCGATGTCCTCGGGGTTGAGGTCGACGAGCCGGTTCTGCGAGCCGCCGCCGAGGTCGTAGAGCGCCGCCGACGAGTTGTCGACGATGACGCCGTCGACGATGTAGAGCGGGTCGGCCGAGCCGAGGACGGTCGACGGCCCACGGAGGCGGATCGAGACGCCGCCGGCCGGGTTGCCCGAGTTCTGCGAGACCACCGCGCCGGCCACCTTGCCCGCCAGCACCTGATCCACCGACGTCCCGCCGACGTCCTGGATGTCACGTGCGTCGACGGTCCCGATGGCGTTGCCGAGCTGGCGGCGCTCGACCGGGAGCCCCGTCGCGGAGACGATGACCTCGTCGGAGCGGAGGGCGTCGCTCCCGAGCTCGACGTCGCCGACGTCGACGGTCGCGCCGGGCGCGATGGCGACCGTCCGCGTGTCGGTCTGGTAGCCGACGAAGCTCGTCCGGAGCGTGTAGTCCCCGGCGGGGACGGTGGTCTCGAACGAGAACGCGCCGTCGACGTCGGTGGCGGCGCCGGCCGTGGTGCCCTCGAGGAGCACCGAGGCCGCCGGGATCGGCGTGCCGGTGCCCGCCTCGACGACGCGGCCGGTGACGGTGGCGGGGGACTGGGCGGCGGCCAGCGGCGCCAGGAGGGCGACGAGGGCCAGCAGGGTAGCGGTTCGCATGCGCGGGGCCGGGGTGATGGACCCGCGAAGGATACGGGGG
>CAXRFJ010000344.1:0-4889 GCA_964229475.1 Rubrivirga sp. | reverse complement strand
TCAAGAGCCGGTTCAACGTCGTCCTGCTGCGGACGGTCTACGAGCTCCGGGGCCCGCCGTGCGTCCGCGACGGGGACGGGCCGGTCGAGCGGAAGACGATGATCCGCTCCCGTTCCTTCGGCGAGCCGGTCGAGGACGTGGAGACGATCCGTCGGGCCGTGGCGACGCACGCGGCACGGGCGGCGGAGAAGCTGAGGCGCGAGGGGCTCGTGGCAGGCCGGGTCGGCGCGTTCTGCACCACGAAGGGCTACGGCGCCGGGCCGCATCGGACGGGGTGGGTCGAGCGCGAGCTGACGGTCGCCTCGTCGCTTACTCAGGACCTCATCCGTGCCGCGCTCCTCGGCCTCGGTGAGGCGTTCGTCGCGGCCGACGGTCAGGGGCGGGCCTACAGGTACCGGAAGGCCGGCGTCGTCCTCGGCGAGCTCCGGCCGGCGGGGACCGAGCAGGGCGCGCTGTTCGGGGCCGACGAGCGGACGGCGGAGTGGACGGCGGCGCAGGGCCGGCTCATGGACGCGCTCGACGCGTGCAACCGGCGATTCGGGCGGCGGGCCGTGGCGTTCGCCGCGATGGGCCCTCCGACCGCGCTGCGGAAGACGCGGGACGGGTCTGACGGCGCGCCGCGGTGGGAGATGAGGCGCGAGCGGATGAGCCCCCGGTACACGACGCGGTGGGACGAAATCGCCGCCGTGACGTCGGGGCCGGCGACCTCGGGAGGGCCGACCCCGACGTCGAACGGTCAGGGACTACCTCGCGACGGTCACCACGCGTGAGGCGATGGCCTCGCCTGCCGCGACGCGGACGACGTACACGCCAGCCGGGAGCCCCGTGAGGTCGACCGGGACCGACCCGAACCCCGCGCCGAGCCGGGCGTCGGCCGCGGCCACGCGGCGGCCGAGCGCGTCGTAGACCTCGGCCCGGACCTCGGCCGGCGCCGCGAGCTCGACGGCCACCGTGACCGGGCCCGTCGCCGGGTTCGGGTAGACGGCCACGTCGAGGCCCGCCCCGGCGTCGTCCGCAACGGGCCGACCCTCAGCGGCGACGGCCTGGCGCGAGCCCGGCGTCGTGAACGTCTGCCCGGCGTTGACCGAGCCGCGCGTGTGGGCCTGCGGGCCGGCCCACGAGAAGTCGGCGTAGCTCGAGCCCGTCCCCGTCAGCTGGAGCGAGTACCCCGTCGGCGTCCCACTCGTCTCGGCCACGCCGAGGTCGTCGGAGGTCATCCCGGCCGCGGGGCCGTCGGCCGCCGTCAGCGTCCCCTCGTCCGAGAGGAACTGGACGACGGCGCCCCCGTCGTCGACGAGCGCGAGCCCGTCCGGCGCCCCGTTCTGGACGCCCGACCGGGCGAACCACAGCGCGCCGACCCCGGCGCCCTCGTCGTCGATCGTCCCCGAGAGCGCGACCGTGTCGTAGACCGTCCCGTTCGACCCGTTGTAGAGCGCGACGGACCACCCCGCGAGGTCGAGCCCGGCCGTCCCGGCCACCTCGACGCCCTCGTCCGTGTCCCCGCCGGAGTTGTCGTAGTGGACCTCGTTGACCCACGCCTCCGGCGCCGGGCCCGAGCCGCCGACGAACGTCTGGTTCGCGTTCGGCGCCCCGGGCGTGGCCGCCTGCGGGCCCTCCCACGCGAAGTCGCCCGCGGCCGAGCCCGTCCCGCCGACCTGGAGGCTCCACCCGACCGGCGTCGACGACGTCTCGGCCACGCCGAGGTCCGTCGAGTTCGTCCCGGAGGCGGGGCCGCCGGAGGCCGTGAGCGTGCCCTCGTAGCTCAGGAACTGGACGACGGCCCCGGTCGGGTCGACGAGGGCGAGCCCGTCGGACGACCCGTTCTGGAGCCCGGACACGGCGACCCACACGGTCCCGTGGCCGCCCTGCTGGTCCGGGACGGCCCCCGAGAGCGAGAGGGTCTGGTAGACCGCGCCGCCGCTCCCGTTGTAGAGCGCGAGCGTCCACCCCGTGAGGTCGGTCCCGGCCGGGCCGGCCACCTCGACGCCCTCGCCCGTGTCGGCCCCGTCGTTGTCGTAGTGGACCTCGTTGACCCAGAGCGGGCCGGCCGAGCCGGTCCCGCCGCCCGGGCCCCCGCCGCCACCCGGCACGCCCGACAGACCGAACGCCCGACGGGCGAGCGTCGAGTCGAGGACGAACGGGTTCGGCGTCCCCTGGAGCGTCGCGACCCACTCGGACCGGGCGTACTCGGCGAGGTCGACGGGGTCCTCGTAGTGCCACACGATGAGGTCGGGGGCCTGGACGTCGAAGAACGCCTGGGCGCCGGCCGCCTGGACCTCGGCGTCGTAGATCGCCCGGAAGTAGAACACGGCCCGGGCCGCGTTCCCGGCGTGGTCCTCGCGCGGCTCGAACCGGGCCGAGAACGCGGGGTCGGGGTGGCCCGAGGCCCGCTCGCTCCACTCGTCGACGGCGACGGTCGGGGCGAACGACTGGCTCTGGCCCTCGCGGTACCACGCGGTGGCCTCGGCGTCGGGGACCTCGGCGTAGGGGTGGTTCCCGCGCGACGAGTTCACGTTGTCCTTGGCCGGGAAGAGGTGGTGGAGGTCGGACTTCGCCGGCTCGGACCCGGCCCCGTACGACTGGGGCCACGTGTGCTCGGCGTTGATCCCCTTGTGGTACGCGTCGGTCGAGGGGTCCTGGCCGGGCGTGAGCTGGACGCAGAACCGGGTGTAGACGCCGCAGACCTCGCCGTGCGTGTCCTGCTCGTGCTGGTAGAGGACGTCGCGGCCGTTGTTGTACCCGAGCGTCTGGGCCGGGGTGTAGGCCGACCGGACGGCGTTGAGGAGGCCGGTTCCGGACTGGCCGGGGTAGAGCGTCGTCTGGGGCTGGGCGAGGGCGGGCGCGGCGAGGAGGACCGCGAGGAGGGTGGCGACGCGCACGGGCGGCGGGGAGGGCGGCCCTCGAACATCGAGGTCGGGGGCGTCCGCCGCGTAGTGCCTACGTCACGGTCCGGCTCCGTCCTACGGCCCCCCTGTCTGGGTCTACTGGGCCGGCCCCACGGCGCGGACGTAGAAGTAGGCCCACTCCCCGTCGTCCTCCGGGACCGCCTCGATCGTGAGTTCGACGGCGCGGAGGCCGTCCGGCTCCCACACCGTGTCGACGGTGGACGGCGCCTCGGGCCGCGGCTCCTCGTCGACGATGGGTGGGCCGTACCGCTCGGTCAGCGCGGCCTTGAACCGGGCGTAATCGGCGTACGCCGCGGCCTCCGACTCGAACACGGGCGTCGCGATGGCCCCCGCGACTCCGTGGGCCCTCTCCGCGCCATGCCCGACCGGCGGGGTGGCCGTCCGAGATCGAGGACGGCTCGTAGGGGCCGGCCGTCCGGCCGTGCCGGCGTTAAGCGGGCAGATCGGGGGGTGGGGAGGACGGGGCGGCGGGACCGACTGGCCGCCCGACGCGCACGTGGGCCCCGCGAGGGCCGGTCCTGTAGGATCCGCGGCCGACGGCGAGGAGCAGCGGGCCGGGCCGTGTGACGGGGGGGTGTCCCCCCGACGGGGTGCGGTCGCCATGCCTTCTCTCGGTCTTCGGGCGGCCGGGAGCCGGCCAGTCCAGACGACGCTGGCCGCGCCGGTTCTACGCCGCGTCGGCCGGCCGACCGTCCGGGAACGGGATCTCCTTCGGGCGGACCGCGAGATTCGCTTTTTCGAAGAGGCGGACGCCCTCGGCGCGGACCTGGCGGCGGATCGACTCGACCCACGCGACCTCCGGCTGGCGGGCCGGCGAGTACAGGGGCCGCCCGTCCCGGCCCGTCAGCGTCGTCGCGCTCTGGGCGCCGACGGCGACCATCTGGACGCCGGCGCCGAAGAACGGGGCGAGGTCGCCGACGTCGGCCCGGAGCGGCTCGACCGAGAGCCACGTGAACGCGGCGCCCTTCACCTGACCCAGTTGACGGGCGTACGTGGCGTAGAGGTCGGCGCGCTGTTCCGGCGAGTACGCCCCGGTCCCGTGCGGCTCGTCGCCGGTCAGCGTGAGGCCGACCGAGCAGCTCGACGGGAACGTGAAGCGGTCGAGACCCTTCGGGTTCTTTGTGAGGAAGAAGCAGAACCACTCGGGGTGCCGACGGACCTCGTCGAGGACGGCCTCGACGTAGTACGCCGGGACCCAGCTCCCGAACAGGTCGCCCATCGAGACCATGAACACGCTCCGCTCGCGCCAGGCCTCCTCGCGGTCGAGGCCCGAGACGTCGGGGACTCGGGTGTTTGCGAAGTGGTCGAGCCGGTCGGGGTAGAGCGTGGGGAGGAAGCCCTGACAGGACATCCGGCGGGCGATCCCGGCCGCGTAGCAGAACTCGTGGCGGCACCCGTGCCAGCACCCCGTGAGCGGGTTCGACGTGTACCGGGCCCAGTCGACGTGCTCGTTCGTCCGGTGGAGCGTCGGCCGGATCCCCTCCGCGTTGCAGTGGGCGCGGACCTCGTCCAAGCGGAGGACGCCGCCGTCGACGGGCCCGCCGGCCCGCTCGAGCTCGCCGACCTCGACGACGACGCGGGAGAGGCCGTCGGTCGAGAGCGGCGAGCGGTCGAGGAGCGGCTCGGGCACGAGGCTGAGGGGGAGCGAGACGAGGAGGGGCCGGGTCTCGG
Source organism: Rubrivirga sp. (assembly GCA_964229475.1). GTDB lineage: Bacteria > Bacteroidota > Rhodothermia > Rhodothermales > Rubricoccaceae > Rubrivirga. The sequence continues at coordinate 312 of CAXRFJ010000344.1, read as the reverse complement.
ACGTCCCGAGGAAGAGCTTTGAGCCCTTCCGGGCGGCGGGGTGGCGGGTGGCGTCGACGGGCGTATGGGCGGCTCCTGAGGGGGGCTGCAGGTCGTCGGGGACGTCGGCGTCGGGGAGGACGTCGAGGTCGAGGATGGGGTGGGCGGCCGAGCCGTGCGACGGGGCGGAGAGCGACGTGCCGTCGAGGGGGATCGCGGCTCCGTCGCCACGCCACGCGTCGGGATGGCCCGGCACGTCGGGCGGCCCCCAGAGTTCGTGCTCGATCGTCCAGTCGGACGGGTCGTCGCCGTCCTCGAGGACGGCGGCCCCGT
>CAXRFJ010000343.1:0-3694 GCA_964229475.1 Rubrivirga sp. | reverse complement strand
TCCGCCTGCGCCGCCTCCGCGACAAGGCGACGGCCGTTCTCGACGGCCGCCGCCTCACGATGGCGAACCAGCTCGTCGGCCGCCACTTCCTGCTGCGGGCGGGCCGGCGGCGCCTCGCCCGGGCCGACACGCGCGCGTTCCAGTACGCCGTCGACGTCCGTCTCGGCGACGGCCGGGAGTCGCTCGCATTCACCACCGCCGGCGTGCTCGCGACGGGGCGCTTCGTGCTCACCGAGGCGGGCGAGGTCGTGGGCGACGTGGTGCGGGCGGAGGGGCGCGGGGCGCGCGCCGCGTTCGACGTCGACCTCCCGCCCGCCGTCGAGCTGTTCCTCCTGTGGGTGGCGCTGGCGATGTGGCGACGGGACCAGCGGCGGCACGCGGGATAGTCTCCGTGACCCGCCGCGCGCGATCCCTGCGCAGGGACCGAGAGACCGACCCCGCTCCGATGCTGACCGCCACGCCGAAGGGCGTCTTCTCCAAGACCTTCGAGATCGCCCGCGACGGGCGGCGCGTCTGCGAGATCCGGCAGCGCGACCTCCGCGAGAAGGCCGAGGTCGTGCTCGACGGCGCGGCCTACGTCCTGGAGAACCAGCTCCTCGGCAGCGACTTCCTCCTGAGGCGGGAGGGGCGGCTCGTCGCCCGTGCCAACAAGCGGACGCTCCGCCGGGCCTTCGACGTGACGCTCGACCCAGAGGGCGCCGCGCCGCGCACGTACGCGTTCGAGGTCGGCGGGCTGCTGAAGGGCGGGCGGTACGACCTGTCGGAGGCCGGCCGCGCCGTCGGGAGCGTGACGAAGGCGACGCTCGGCCGGAGCGCCCGCGCGACGTTCCCCGACGACGTGCCCGAGGCGGCCCAGGTGTTCCTGCTGTGGATCGCGCTCATGATGTGGGCGCGCGACCGGACCGACTAGAACGTAGGCGGGAACGCCGTCTCGTCATCCTGAGCCCCAGCGACCCCGAAGGGACGGCGCTCTCGATGCCGACGCCCCACGCGGCTAGAGGGGGGCCCGGAGGCCGGCGGAGGCCGAGTCGAGATCCTTCGCTCCGCTCAGGATGACAGGACCGGAGGGGTCCGTGCAGACCCTGGCTCAGCCCGCCTCGGGCAGGGCGGGCGGGGGGCCGGAGGCGCCGTCGCCGCGGCCGAGGCGCGCGGGGCGGGGCGGGCTGTCGCCGGCCGGCCAGCCCTCCCGCTGGCGCGTCCGGTCGCCGTCGGTCTCCTCGGTCTGGTCGTGGAAGAGGACCACCTGGGTGGGGAACGGGAGGTCGATGGCGCCCTCGGCCATGGCCTCCGTGATCCGCTTGAGCACGCGGTCGCGGACGGCCACGACGCTCGCGCGCGTCGGGTCGGTCCACCAGCGGATCCGGAGGTTGACCGACGAGCCGGCGAGGTCCCACGTGAGCACGTCGGGCGCCGGGTCCTGGAGCACGCCCTTGACCTCCTGCATCACGCCGAGCGCGATCTGCTTGGCCGCCCCGATGTCGTCGCCGTAGCCGATGCCGACGTCGTACTCGCTCCGGATCATGCCGTAGGCCGTGATGACCTGGACCGGGTCGGAGTAGATCTGGCTGTTCGGGATGATGACGCGGCGGCCGTCGTAGGTCCGGATGAACGTGGCTCGCGTCTCGATCGACTCGACGGTCCCGACGTAGTCGCCGGACACGATCTCGTCGCCGATCTGGAACGGCTGGCGGAGCAGCAGGAGGACGCCGGCGAGCAGGTTCTGGAAGATGTCCTGGAACGCGAACCCGAGCACGAGCCCGCTCACCCCGAGCGCGCCGACGAGCCCCGCGATCGTGAAGCCGGGGAAGACGAGGACGAGGCCGATCAGGACGCCGAGGAACAGGAGCCCGGCCGTCGCCAGCCGCCCGAGCACGATCCCGATGGGCGAGTCGATGGGCCCCGGCGTCACGCGGTGGATGAACTCGCGGACGCCCCGCGACACGAGCCACATGAACAGGAAGACGAGCACGGCGACTGCCAGCGCCGGCAGCGCGGCCAGCACGGCGTTGACGTAGCCCTGGACCGTCCCGACGGCCTGCCCGGTGGCCTCGGCGAAGTCGAGCGCCTCGGTCGAGTCGGCGGCGGCCTGGGCCGCCTCGGCGGCGGTCACGACGGTGTCGCGGACGACGGAGCCGGAGAAGAGCGTGTCGGCCTGCATGGGCGGCGGGGCGGGGGAGAGGGGGACGCGGCTCGGGCGGGGCGGGTTCGCCCTGTCCCGAACACGGGGCCCACCCCTCGTCACCCTAAGGAGCCGAGCGACGGCGGATCTCGGCACGGACGGTCACGACCCGGAACGTCAGCCGTCGGATGGGCCGGCCGAGTCCGGCCAGCTCCTGGGCGCCGCCAACCTCGCGGTTCGTTCCGACCCCTCGTGGAGAAGCAGGCCGCCCGACGCGGAGTCCCCCTCTTGGACAGGAGGGGACGGGGGTGGTGGACGCGTCGAGCGCCGACGGCCGCATCCTGACCACCCCCTGTCCCCCTCCTCATCGGAGGAGGGGGGACTCCGCCTGCCTCGGTCGCGCGCGCCGCGGGCCTCCGGCACGGCGGCGGAGGCGTTGGGGACTCCGCCCGCCTCGGGCGCGCTCCCGAGGCGGGCAGGGGGCCGGATTGCGCGGAAAGCCCATCGGCCGTGCGGATCGGGGCGTGGGGCGGCTCGGTAGCTTCGGGGCCCCCGTGATCCCCAGGCTCCGCATGCCCCGCCGACCGCAGACCGCGAACGAGACCCGCCAGGCCTTCCTCGACTTTTTCCGCGAGAAGGGCCACGAGATCGTCCCGAGCGCGCCGATCGTCCCCCAGAACGACCCGACGCTCCTGTTCATCAACGCCGGGATGAACCCGTTCAAGGACGTGTTCCTGGGCACGGGCTCGCGGCCCTACGACCGCGCGGCCGACACGCAGAAGTGCCTCCGGGTGAGTGGAAAGCACAACGACCTCGACGAGGTCGGGCTCGACACGTACCACCACACGTTCTTCGAGATGCTCGGCAACTGGAGCTTCGGGGACTACTTCAAGAAGGAGGCCATCGCGTGGGCCTGGGAGCTCCTCGTCGACCGCTGGGGCCTCGACCCGGACCGGCTCTACGTCACGGTCCACGAGGGCGACGAGGCGCTCGGCCTCGGGCCCGACGAGGAGGCGGCCGGCCTGTGGACGAGCGAGACGGGCATCGACGCGGCCCACATCCTCTACCAGCCCTCGAAGGACAACTTCTGGATGATGGGCGAGACCGGGCCCTGCGGCCCGTGCTCGGAGATCCACATCGACCTCCGCGACGACCACGAGCGCGCGATCACGCCGGGCCAGAAGCTGGTCAACGGCGACGACCCGCGCGTGATGGAGATCTGGAACCTCGTCTTCATCCAGTTCGACGCGGCCAAGGCCGTCAGCGCCGAGGGCGACGACGAGGCGCTCACCACGCTGACGCCGCTCGACGCCAAGCACATCGACACGGGGATGGGCTTCGAGCGGATCTGCGCCGTGCTCCAGGGCAAGCGCTCGAACTACGACACGGACCTGTTCGCGCCAATCCTCGCCGCCCTCGCCGAGCGCGCCGGGCTGGAGGCCTACGACGCCTATGACGAGGCGGACGACGACGGCAAGCGGACGCGCGTGGCGATGCGCGTCGTGGCCGACCACGTCCGGACCCTCGCCGTCGCCATCGCCGACGGGGCGCTGCCGGGCAACACGGGCCGCGGGT
>CAXRFJ010000342.1:0-2231 GCA_964229475.1 Rubrivirga sp. | reverse complement strand
GCGGCCGGGACGCGGGCGTGCTCGCGCTCGGTGATGTCGAGCACGTTGACGTGGGCGGCGCCGAGGTCGCGGAACAGCTTCGCGTAGCGGTCGCCGGTGTCGGCCAGCTCGGAGGCCGTCGGGATGACGGCGATGCGGGCGTCGGCGCCGCCGGCGAGGGCGAGCACGCGGCTGAGGACGTCGCGCGTGCCGGTCTTGGCCTCGGCGCCGCCGATCGGGATGATGGGGCCGCGAGGGGTGTCGGTGTCGGGGGAGGGCATTCGGTCAGGGAACGATCAGTCGGGAGTCTCGAAGGTGCCCCACGCGACGGGGCGGCCGTCGCGGACGTGCCACCGGCCGCGCGCCATCACGTCCGCAGGCCGCCCGGCGTCGTCGAGCACGACGAGGTCGGCGTCGGCGCCTTCCTCCACGCGGCCCTTGGCGGGGAGGCGGAGGTAGCGCGCGGGCGTCGCGGTGAAGGGGCGGAGCGCGGCGTCGAGCGGGACGCCGCGGGCGAGGAGGTCTGCCAGGAGGTCGGCGAGGGCGCCGGACGTGGCGAAGTCCATCCGCACCAGCTCGCCGTCGCGGAAGTGGGGGAGGCAGCCGCCGCCGTCGGACGAGACGGTCAGCCGGTCGCCGTGGCCCGCCTCGAGGAACCGCTCGACGGCCTCGGCGGCGAGCACCTCGTCGCTTGAGGCGAACGCGGGCGGGAAGGCCGTCACGTCGATCGTGACGCCGCGGCCGGCGAGGCCGAGCGCCTCGTCCAGCAGCCCGGACCGGCGGTTGACGTGCGTCGGGTGGACCGTCCGCGCCGGCACCTCGGTCTCGTCGAGCAGGCGGCGGACCAGGTCGAGCCCGCGCGCGCCGTCGCCGAGGTGGAGGTGGAGCACGCCGGCCTTGCCGGTCATCAGCCCCGCGACGTGGCAGTCCGCCGCGACGCGCGCGACCTCATCGAACGTCGGCTGCGACGACCGGTGGTCGGAGATCGCCAGCTCGCCGAAGCCGAGGATCGGCTCGACGGTGGCGACGTCGGTGCGGACCGAGCCGGTGAGGGTGGTGGGGGGGAGGTGGTAGCCGCCGGTCCAGGCCCAGGCGCTGAGGCCCTCGCGGCGGAGGCCGTAGACCTGCCGGAGCAGGCCGGCCGTCGTCCGCGTCGTGTCGTCGGTGCCGAGAAGGCCGACGACGCTCGTGACGCCGGCCGTGGTGTAGTGCGAGAGCGCGGGCGCGGGCGCGGCCGTCTCGGGCCCCGCCTCGCCGCCGCCGCCCGTCACGTGGACGTGCGCGTCGATCAGCCCGGGCACCAGCCGGCGCCCGCCGAGGTCCACGACCTCCACCGGCACGCCGGCGATCTCGGGGCGGTCCTCGGTGATCGCGACGACGGTCCCGCCCGCCACGAGCACGTGCCGACGCCCGATCGGGGCGGGCGCGTACACGTCGGCGTTGGAGAGGAGCGTCAGCCGGGGCGGCGGCGGAGCCATCACGGGGTCCGGGGAGGGCCTGGAAGCTACCCGGGTTCGGCCGCCGCGACCGCGACGGGACGGCGGAGACCGCGGGCGAACGGAACACCCCACGCCGGGTGGTGCGATCGGATCACCCGGGGCGGCACGCGGCGCTCGACGTTGCGGGCGCTCCCCCGATCCCACCATGCGCGCGCTCTCGCTCGTCCTGCTGGCCGTCTCCGCCAGCGCCCAGCCCGTCGCCCCCCTCCGCCTCGGCGCCGCGTTCCCCGAGGCGGACGTGCCCACCGGGGTCCGGGTCGTGTCGGGCACGGCGTTCGGGACGGCCGGCGCGCTCCTCGGCAGCGGCGGCGCGGCCCTCGGCGTGCTGTTGACCGCCTGCGGTCCCTTCGGCTGCACCGGCCCGGACCTGACGGTCCCGCTCGTCGTCGCGTTCACGGCCGGAGGGGCGATCGGCAGCGCCGTGCTCGTGGTGATGGTGGCCCGGGACGCCGGCTGGCCCGGGCTCGGCCGCCCTGCCGACCTCGGCCTCCGACCCGGCGACGGGTGGCGGGCGCTCGCGGGCGCGGCCGTCGGGACGGTCCCCGGCCTGCTGGTCGTCGCGCTCGTCGGCCCGACGGAGGGCGGGGGCGAGTGGCTCGCCGTCCCGGTCGCGCAGGGGATCGGGACGGGGATCGCGCTCGGGCTCTAGCCCGCCGCGGCGCGGACGAGGTCGAGGACGGCGTCGCGCTGGGTGAGCGTGAGCAGGAGCGCGAGATCGCCCGGCTCGATCCAGCCGAGCGCGTGGCGGGCGCC
>CAXRFJ010000341.1:0-3247 GCA_964229475.1 Rubrivirga sp. | reverse complement strand
CCTCGGCGCCGAGGCGGGGTGGGGAGACTCCGCGAGGACGCCCGCCCGGCGTGGATCCGGGGGGCGCCCGCGCGAGCTTCGGGCGTCCGTCCCCCACGTCCATGCCCGACGACTCCGCTCCGCCGCTGGCGGCCGTCCTCGCCGCGTTCGCGGCGCTCTACGTCATCTGGGGCTCGACGTATCTCGGCATCCGGTTCGCCATCGAGACGATGCCGCCGTTCACGATGGCCGGCGTCCGGTTCCTGATGGCGGGCGCGGCGATCTACGCCTGGTCGCGGGCCCGCGGCGCGGTGCCGGCCTCGCGCGCCCAGTGGCGGACGGCCGTCGTCGTCGGGGCGCTCCTGCTGCTCGGCGGCAACGGCGGCGTGACGTGGGCCGAGCAGCGGATCCCGTCCGGCATCGCCGCGCTCCTGGTGGCCACGACGGCGATGTGGATGGTGGTCCTCGACGCGCTCCGGCCCGGCGGCACGCGTCCGCGGCCGGCGGTCGTGCTCGGGCTCGTCGTCGGGCTCGCGGGCGTCGTGCTGCTCGTCGGGCCGAGCCGGCTGGGCGGCGAGCCCGTCGACCCGGTCGGCGCCCTCGCCGTCGCCGCGGCGGCGTTCTGCTGGGCGCTCGGGTCGATCTACCAGCGCGGCGCGCCGAAGGCGGCCTCGACGCTCCTCAACGTGGGGATGCAGATGCTGAGCGGCGGCGCGCTGCTCCTCGTCGTCGGGTGGGCCTTCGGCGAGCGGCTCGACGTCGGCGCCGTCTCGGCGAAGTCGGCGCTGGCGCTGGGGTACCTCGTCGTGGTCGGCGCGCTGGTCGGGTACTCGGCCTACGTGTGGCTGCTCCAGGTCTCGACGCCGGCGAAGGTCTCGACGTACGCCTACGTCAACCCGGTCGTGGCCGTGCTGCTGGGGTGGGCCCTCGCCGGCGAGCCGCTCGGCCCGCGCGTGCTCGCGGCGGGCGCCGCCGTCGTCGTGGCCGTGGCCCTCATCACGACGGCCCGCGCCGTGCCCGCCCGCCCGCCGTCGGCGGCGGGACCCGTCCAGCGGGGCGGCTAGGCCCGCTCCGCCAGCTCGGCCCAGCGGTCGACGTCGGCCTCGAGCTGCCGGTTGAGTTCGGCGAGCGCCTTGGAGAGCGCGACCACCTTCTCGGCGTCCGTCGCGTGCTCCGCCAGCTCGGCCTCGAGCTCCGGCTGGCGGGCCTCGGCCTCGGCGATCCGCTCTTCGAGCGTCGCCAGCTCGCGCTGCTCGTGGTACGACAGCTTCTTCCTGGCGGACGCCGGCTCCTCCCGCGTCGGCGCCGAGGCCGGCGGGGCCGCCTTCGCCCGGGTCGCCGCCGCGGCCTCGCGGGCGGCCGTCTCGCGCGCGTGGCGCTCGGCCCACGCCGAGTAGTCGCCCGGGATCTCGCGGACGCCGCCGGCGCCGTCGAGCCGGAGCAGGTGCCCGACCGTCCGGTCCAGGAAGTAGCGGTCGTGCGAGACCGTGACGACGGCGCCGGCGAACGGGTCGCGGTAGTCCTCGAGCGCCTGGAGCGTCGGGCTGTCGCGGTCGTTGGTGGGCTCGTCGAGGAGCAGGACGTTGGGCGCGCCGAGGAGCACGCGGAGGAGGTAGAGCCGCCGCCGCTCGCCGCCCGAGAGGAGCCCGACCGGCGTGTAGTGCTGGCTGCGCGGGAACAGGAACCGCTCCAGCATCTGGGCCGCCGTGATGACCGAGCCGTCGGAGAGCCTGACGTTGTCGGCGATGGCCTCGACGTAGTCGATCATCCGCTGGTCCGCGCCCTCGTCGGAGGCCGCCGCGAGCGCCCGGCTCTCCTGGTCGTAGTAGCCGACCGACACGGTCGGGCCGACCTCGACGGTCCCGGCGTCGGGCGCGAGGCGGCCGGCCAGGATCTCGAGGAGCGTCGTCTTCCCCGACCCGTTCGGGCCGATGATCCCGAGCCGGTCGTCCCGGGCGACCTCGTAGGTCAGCCCCGAGAAGAGGGGCTCGCCGTCCCAGCCCTTCGCGACGCCTTTTAGCTGGATGACCTTCTTGCCGAGCCGCGTGGCGACCGAGTCGATCTCGATGTCGCCCGGCCCGGCCTCGGGCTTGGCGTCGAGGAGCGCGTGCGCCCGGTCGATCCGCGCCTTCGACTTCGAGGTCCGCGCCTTGGCGCCGCGGCGGAGCCACGCGAGCTCGCGCTTGGCGAGGTTCTGGCGCTTCGCCTCCTCGGCCGCCTCGACGACGGCCTGCGCCTCCTTCTGCTCGAGGTAGTCGGAGTACGAGCCGACGTAGCGCGCGACGTCGCCGCCGCCGACCTCCAGCATCCGGTTCGTGACCCGGTCGAGGAAGTAGCGGTCGTGCGTGACGAGGAGGAGCGCGCCGGCCCACGAGCGGAGGAGGCCCTCCAGCCACTCGATGGTCTCCGTGTCGAGGTGGTTCGTCGGCTCGTCGAGCACGAGGAGGTCGGGCCGCTCGACGAGCGCCCGCGCGAGGGCCACGCGCTTTTTCTGGCCGCCCGAGAGCGTGTCGACGACGGCGTCGGGATCTTCGAGGCCCAGGCGGTCGAGCGTGGCGCGGGCCTGCGCCTCGAGGTCCCAGCCGCCCACGGCGTCGAGCCGCGACGAGAGCCGCGCGACCTCGGCCGCGGCGTCGGCGTCCTCCGGCCGGCGGTCGAGGCGGGCGAGGGCGTGCTCGTAGGCGCGGACGGCCTGCGCCGCGGGCCCGTCGCCGGCCACGACGGCGTCGAGGACGGTCGCGCCCGGCGCGAGGTCCGGCCGCTGGTCCAGCACGCCGATGCGGGCACCCGGCGTGACGAGGACCCGGCCGGAGTCCGGCGGCTCGGCCCCCGTCGCGAGGCGGAGGAGCGTCGACTTCCCGGCCCCGTTGGCCCCGATCACGCCGACCTTCTCGTCGGCCTCGACGACGAACGAGACCTCGTCGAGGAGCGGCTTGGTGCCGTAGTCCTTGCGGACGCGGTCGAAGGTGAGGAGGGCCATGGGGGGGCGGTGGGCGTGCGGGGCGCAAGATCCGGTGCGCCGAGGCCGAGGCGGCCGCTCCGGGCCGGCGCCAGGGCCGGTTCACAGTGTTTTCGGCCGCCGCCGCCTTGGCGGCCCCCCCGACCCGTCGTAGGTTTCGCTCCCGCTGGCGCCCGCCGCCAGCCGACGCCAACGTAGCTCAGGGGTAGAGCAGCTCACTCGTAATGAGCAGGTCGTCGGTTCAAATCCGACCGTTGGCTCCCGCGACGCCCTCCGCGACCCCGGGGAGGGCGTTTTTTGTGCCGCGCG
>CAXRFJ010000340.1:0-3273 GCA_964229475.1 Rubrivirga sp. | reverse complement strand
CTCCGGCCGAGGTTCTCGGAGTCGGCGCCCGGGCCGGGCTCGCCGGTCTGCGTCGGCGCGCCTTGGGCGGCGTCCGGGTGCTCGTCGGCGTGCGGCGGGACCTGGACGGCGCCGGCCGGGTCGGGCTTGGCGGCGTCGCTGCCGGCGGCCTCGGCCTCCTGGCTCTCGGGGGCCTCCGCGGCCGGGGCCTCGGCCTCGTCCGCCTCGGCGGGCTCGGTCGAGGGGGCCGGGGTGGCCTCCGTCGGCGTCGAGGCGGCCGGGGCCGGCGTCGACTTCCGCCGGCGACCGCCGCCGCCACTGCGGCGCGTCCGCTTCTTGGAGCCGCCCGAGCCCTCGGGGGCGTCGGCGCCGAAGTCGACGAGCTCGACGAGGGCCATCTCGGCCGCGTCGCCGGCCCGCTGGCCGAGCTTCACGATCCGGACGTAGCCGCCGGGCCGGTCGCCGACCTCCGGGGCCACCTCGTTGTAGAGCCGCTTGACGGCCTCCTTGTCGTTGAGCTTCCGGAAGGCCTGACGCCGCGAGTGCGTCGAGTCGTCCTTGCCGTGCGTGATGATGGGCTCGACGAACCGGCGGAGCGCCTTGGCCTTGCCGAACGTGGTCGTGATCTGCTTGTGCTCGAAGAGCGCAGCCGACATCGACTGGAGGGTCGCCTTCCGGTGGGAGGCGTTCCGGCCGATCTTGAGGATCTTCTTTCCGTGTTTCATCTCGGTTCAGAGTTGAGAGTTCGGAGTTCGGAGTGAGTCAGGGCCGGGTCCAGAGCGCTGAACTCCGAACCCTGAACTCCGAACTCTCATTAGTTCAGTTCGCCGTAGCGCTCGACGTCCATGCCGAAGCGGAGGCCCCGCTCGTCGAGGACCTGGACGAGCTCGAGGAGGCTCTTGCGGCCGAAGTTCCGGAACTTGAGCATCTCGCTCTCCTCGCGCCGCACGAGGTCGCCGATCGTCTTGATCGAGGCGGCGCGGAGGCAGTTCTGGGCGCGGACCGAGAGGTCGAGGTCGTCGACCGACTGCCCGAGGATGGCGCGGACGCGTTGGACCTCGGCGTCGACCTCCGTCTCCTCCTCGTCCTCGCCGGTCGACGTGTCGACCTCGACGAAGAGGCCGATGTGGTCGCGGAGGATGGCGGCCGCGTTCGTGAGCGCGTCCTCGGCCGAGAGCGACCCGTCCGTCTCGACCTCGAGCGTCAGCCGCTCGTAGTCGATCTTGTCGCCGACGCGGGTCGGCGTGACGTTGTAGCGGACGTTGAGGATCGGGGTGAAGATCGAGTCGATGGCGACGACGCCGATCGGGTCGTCGGCCCGCTTGTTCTCCTCGGCCCCGACGTAGCCGCGGCCCTGCTCGATGCGGAGGTCGATGCGGACGTCGGCGTCCTCGGCCAGCGTGGCGATGTGGTGGTCCGGGTTGAGGACCTCGAAGTCGGCCGTGTTGTCGGCGATGTCCTTCGCGGTCCAGGCGCCGGCGCCCTCGAGGTGGATCGAGACCGAGCCCTCGTCCTCCTCCTCGGCCCGGAACCGGACGCCCTTGAGGTTGAGGATGATGTCGGTCACGTCCTCGGTGACGCCGGGGATCGTCGAGAACTCGTGCTGGACGCCGTCGATGCGGACGGCCGTGATGGCCGTGCCGGAGAGGGACGAGAGGAGGACGCGCCGGAACGCGTTCCCGATGGTCACGCCGTAGCCGCGCTCGAGCGGCTGGACGACGAACCGCCCGTACGTCTCGTTCATCTCCTCGACCTGAACGCCGTCGGGCATCTGGAGCTGAATCTGTGCCATAGTGAGGCTTGTCGTTGTCTGAATGAGAGCGTCGGAGCCGCCCGCCCCCGCCCACCCGGGCCCGGGGGCGGACGGCGCCGGGCGGATTACTTCGAGTAGAGCTCGACGATGAGCTGCTCCCGGATGTTCTCCGGGACGTCCTCGCGCGCGGGGTAGTCGAGGAACTTGCCCTTGAGCCCGTCGCGGTCGACCTCGAGGAACGGGTAGCTCCGGCGGTTCACGTTGGCCGCGTCGCGGATGACCTCGAGGTTCTTCGACTTGGGCCGGACCTCGATGATGTCGCCCGGGCGGAGGCCGTGGCTCGGGATCGCCGAGACGCGGTCGTTGACCATCACGTGCCCGTGCGTGACCAGCTGGCGGGCCTGGCGGCGCGTCCGCGCGAAGCCGAGGCGGAAGACCACGTTGTCGAGCCGGGCCTCGAGGAACTGGAGCAGGTTCTCGCCGGTGACGCCCTTCTTGCGGGCGGCCTTCTCGAACAGGTTCCTGAACTGGCGCTCGAGGAGGCCGTAGGTGTACTTGGCCTTCTGCTTCTCCTTGAGCTGGATCGAGTACTCGGACTCGCGGCGGCGGCGGGCGTTGCCGTGCTGGCCGGGGCCGTAGGGCTTGCGCTCGAGGGCCTTGGAGGGGCCGAAAATGGGCTCGCCGAAGCGGCGGGCGACCTTCTGCTTGGGTCCGCGGTAACGGGCCATTGCTGCTGGGGGATCTCGTGAGTCTGCGCGCCCCGAGGCTGCGGGGCGGCGGGGGAACTACGTGCGGTCCGCCCCCGGCCGCGCTGGGACGGCGGCCGAGGCGGGCGCAGCCGGACGGTTATGCCCGGCGCCGTGCGTCAGACGCGGCGGCGCTTCGGGGGCCGGCAGCCGTTGTGGGGGATCGGGGTGGTGTCGCGGATCGAGAGGACCTCGAGGCCGGCCAGCGCGAGCGCGCGGATGGCGCCCTCCCGGCCGGAGCCGGGGCCCTTCACGTAGCAGTCGACGCGGCGGAGCCCGAGGTCGTAGGCCTCCTTGGCCGCCTCGGTGCCCGCGACCTGGGCCGCGTACGGGGTGTTCTTCCGCGAGCCGCGGAAGCCCATCTTGCCCGACGAGCTCCACGAGATCGTGTTGCCGTAGGCGTCGGTGATGGTGATGAGGACGTTGTTGAACGAGGCCTTGATGTAGGCGTTGCCGTTCGACTCGACCTGGACCTTCTTCTTGCGGGCGGTCCGCTGGTTGCGGCGACCGCCGCCTTGCTGCTTCGCCATGCTGCTGGAGGATGGAGCCCGGGGGCTCGGAGGTGTTCGGAGTGCGGGGCGGGCGCGTCAGAGGTGATCGCCGCGGGGCGACGTCTGCGTGCGCGCGCTCCCGAGAGCGCCGGCGGCCGGGGCCGCCAAGCGGGCGCTACTTGCGCGGCGCCTTCTTCTTGCCGGCGACCGTCTTCTTGCGGCCCTTCCGGGTGCGGGCGTTCGTCTTCGTCCGCTGGCCGCGGACGGGGAGGCTGCGGCGATGCCGGAGCCCGCGGTAGCATCC
>CAXRFJ010000339.1:0-2415 GCA_964229475.1 Rubrivirga sp. | reverse complement strand
GATCGTCGACCTCGACGCCGAGCCGGTCGACATGACGTGGGACGGGACGGTCTACTGGGGCGGCTCGCTCGGCATCGACGACCCGCCGGGCGCGACGCGTGTCAACCCGCTCGTCCAGCCCGTCGACGGCGACGAGCTGTGGCGCCCGCTCCCCGAGAGCCCCCTCGTCGGCGCCGCGCGCGCGGTCCCCGGCCTCGACCTCGCGCTCGACGTGGACGGCCAGTCGCGCGACGCCCTCCCCGACGTCGGCGCCGACGAGGTCTCGGACGCGCCGGTCGCGCTCCGCCCGCTGCTGTCGTCGCTGGACGGCGTCGGCCCGACGTGGCCCGGCGCGACGGCGGGGGAGGGCGGACCCGAGCGCGGCGGCGGCCTCCGCTTCGGCGCGCCGTTCCCGAACCCGGCCGCCCGCGCCGTCACGATCCCGCTGGTCGTCCCGGTCGCCGGCCGCGCCGAGGTCGCGGTCCTCGACGCGCTCGGCCGCCGCGTGGCCGTGCTCCTGGACGGCGAGACGCCCGCGGGGACCCGGTCGCTCCGCCTCGACGCGTCCCTCGCGGCCGGCACCTACGCCGTCGTGGCCCGCCTCGGCACCGCGCTCGCCCGGACCTCCGTCACGATCCTCCCGTCCCGATGACCGCCCGCCTCCTCGTGCTCTCGCTCGTGCTCGCCGCAGGCGCGGCGGCGCAGTCTGGCGGCTGGACCCCCGAGATCCTCACCGAGGCGGGCCAGGCCGAGCACTACCTCCCGGACTTTTCGTACGCCGGCTACCGCTGGGGCGAGCAGCCCATCTCGTCCGACTTCCCCGACCACACGGTCCTCGAGGCCGAGGCGTTCGGCGCCGTGCCCGACGACGGCGAGGACGACACCGCCGCGCTCCGGGCCGCGTTGGCGGCGGCGCACGCCACGGCCGGGCCGGTGCTCGTGCGGCTCCCGGCCGGCCGCCTCGTCCTCACCGACATCCTGTGGATCGAGCGGAGCGACCTCGTGCTCCAGGGCGCGGGCTCCGGCGACGGCGGCACGACGCTCTACATGCCCCGCCCGCTCTCGTCGCTCCCCACGCCCGCGCCGATGGAGGAGCTTGAGGCCTACCTCCTCGAGAACGACAAGCGCCAGCGGGAGCGCGACCGCGGCATCGACGAGCCGTTCTCGCTCTACGCGTGGTCTGGCGGCTACGTCTGGACGAACACGCCGGGCGGGCGCGGCAAGCCGTACCTCGCCCGCTACGACCGCGAGCCGACGACGCTGGCGACGGGCCTCACGGGCACGCGCGGCTCGCACACGATCACGGCCGAGAGCGGGGCGGACCTCGCCCCCGGTCAGATCGCCGTCGTCAACTGGTTCAACCGGGAGGGCCCGGACGGCTCGCTGCTCGACTACCTGTACGCGGGGCACGCGGGTGACCTGCCCGTCGGCGAGCGGCATTGGGAGAGCCCGGACATGCCGCTCACGCGCCAGGAAGTGACGGTGCTGGCCGTCGAGGGCGACCGCATAACTATAAAAGAGCCCTTGCTCCACGACCTCCGCCCGGAGTGGACGCCGACGATGACGGCCTGGGCCCCCATCACCGAGGTCGGCATCGAGGGGATCCGGTTCGAGTTCCTCTACAACGAGTACACCGTCCACCACGTCGAGGCCGGCAACAACGCGGTCTACCTCACCAACACGGCCCACTCGTGGGTGCGCGACGTGGCCGTCGTCAACGGCGACAGCGGGATCCTGACCGACGTCTGCTCGAACGTGACGATCGACGGCGTCGAGGTCTACGGCCGGAAATCTCACTACGGCGTCCACATGGGCGACTGCTACAACGTGCTCGCGCGCGACGTCTACGTGGCCGCGCCGGTCGTCCACACGTTCACATTCAACACGGGCTCGCGGCTGTGCGTCTACACGGCGTCGTCGGCCACGGGTACGCCGGTGCTCGACCAGCACTCGGGCCTCAACTACCAGAACCTCTTCGACGACCTCACGCTCTACGTCGATGACCCGGCCCACCAGCCGATTGAGGGCGGTGGCGCGGGCTACTGGAAGCCATCGCACGCGGCCTACCCCGTGTTCTGGAACATCGACTTCCAGTTCCTCTACCCGGACCGCGAGGGGACGGTCGCGCTGGACGGGCTGGAGGACGGACCGGCCGCGCGGCTCGTCGGCCTCCACGGCAACCGGGAGCTGGCGCTCAGCTACGGGCCCGAGCCGTACGTCGAGGGGCTCAACCGCGACGACCTCGCCGTGCCGTCGCTCTATGAGCACCAGCTCCGCCAGCGGCTGGGCGACCGCGCCGAGGCCCGATGAGCCGGCTCCCCCTCGCCCCGTACCTCGCCCTCGCGGCGGCCGCGCTGGTCGGCCTCGCCGGGTGCTCCGCCCGCCTCGGCGAGGCCGCGGCCGAGGCGCCGACGACGCTCGGCGCGTGGGAGCGCG
>CAXRFJ010000338.1:0-4649 GCA_964229475.1 Rubrivirga sp. | reverse complement strand
CCCACCACCCCCCCCCCGCCCCCGCGGCGGGCCCCCCCACCGGGGGGGCGCCGGCCTCTCTCCATTTCAGCCAGTCCCATGACCAAGAACCACACCCCGAACCAGCTCGCCCTCGGGCTCACGACGCCCGTCCTCTCGTCCGCCCAGCGCGACGCCCGGCCCGACCGCCAGGCCCGCCTCGACGCCGCGAAGGCCGTCCTCGCCCGCGGGCTCTCCGGCGTCCGCGACAACCCGAAGGCGCTCGCGGCCTACCTCGCCTTCCGCGCCCGCTTCCACGACTACAGCCCGAGGAACACCATGCTGATCTGGATGCAGCGGCCTAGCGCTCGTCACTGCATGGGCTTCCGGTCGTGGACGAAGCACGGGCGACGCGTCCGGAAGGGCGAGCGGGGGCTCACCGTCCTCGCCCCGATCCTCCGCCGCCCGACGGAGGGCGAGGTCGCGGCCGGCCACGACCCCGACGACCGGGTCCCGTGCGGGTTCAAGACCACGACGACGTTCGACTACGAGCAGACGGAAGCGACGCGCGACGACGCCCTCGTCTACACGCCGCCGATACCGAGGCTCGACTCCGACGGCCACGACGGGCTCCTAGCGAGGCTCGAGACTGTGGCCGAGCGGATCGGGTGCTCGGTCCACTACACCTCGCTCGGGTACGCCGACGGCTGGTTCAGAGAGTCCGACCGGACGGTCTGCGTGAGGGCCAGCCTGAGCGGGGCCGACCGGTGCTCGGTCCTCTGTCATGAGCTGGCCCACGCCGTCGCCCACACCGGCGACCGGGAGACTCGCCGGGCCTCGAAGGAGCTCCAGGCCGAGGGCGCGGCCTCCGTCGCGCTGGCGGCGCTCGGGCTCGACACGGCCCGGGCCACGCTCCCCTACCTGAGGGGCTGGGCCGGCGGTGACGACGACGCGCTCGCGGCCGAACTCGCGGTGATCGACCGGATCGCCGGCCGGCTCCTCACGCTCGTCGACGACGTGACGAGCTAGACCAACCAACGCCGGGCAACACTCCCGGCGCCTCACACTTCCCAACCACCGACCGACAGGCCGGGCTCCCGCGGCGGGGCCCGGCCTGTCGTCGTTTCCGCCAGACCCATGCCCACCAACCACGCCCATCACGCGAACACGTGTTCGCCATCCGACCGCTCCGACTGGCCCGGCCTCGGGCACACGCTCGACCTGTTCGCCCAGCCCCTCGACCCTCCACACCTCGCCGCGCCGCGCCTCGACGTCCCCGTGTTCACCGTCCGCCTCGTCCGCGAGCGGAGCCACGAGACGACCGTCGTCCGGACGCCGGCCGACGCGGCTCGCCTGTGCTGCGAGATGCTCGACGGGTACGACCGGGAGGTCTTCTTGGCCGTCGCGCTGTCCACGGCCAGCCGCGTCATCGGCGCCCACGTCTGCCACGTGGGGACGGTCGACGCGAGCGTGGCCAGCCCCCGCGAGGTCTTCCGGTTCTGCCTCCTGTGCAACGCCCGGTCGGTCATCGTCGCCCACAACCACCCGTCGGGGAACGTCGAGCCGAGCCGGGCCGACGTGGCCGTGAGCAAGCAGCTCAAGGCGGCGGGCGAGGCCGTCGGCGTCGGGCTCGTCGACTCGCTCGTGTGCGGGTACGACGGGGCCTACACGTCGCTCGTCGAGCGAGGGTTGCTCTGAGCCGCCGTCGCATCCCCCGCATGCCCTCCCTTCTGCGTCCCGGAACGGAGTCTGACCTCAGAGACTACGGAGAATGGACTCCGCATCCGTGGTTGTCGACTGACCCACCTGCGAACTGACCCCCAGCTTTCGTACCATAACGCGGGACCAGGGACACTCATGATCGTCACGACCACGAACTCTGTAGAAGGGCATGCCGTCCATCGCTACCTCGGCGTCGTGTCGGCCCACGTAGTGGCGGGGACGGGGCTGTTCTCGGACGTGGCCGCGAGCTTCTCGGACATCTTCGGGGGCCGGTCTCTCTCCTACCAGCGCCAAGTCGCGTCGATCTACGAGGAGGCCCTCACCCGGCTCCAGACGAACGCCCGTCGGATGCGCGCGACCGCCGTCGTCGGCGTGAGCGTCGATGTCGACGAGGTCTCCGGCGGCGGGAAGTCCATGATGATGATCACCGCTACGGGCACGGCGGTCCAACTGGCCAAGTCGTCCGGGACGACCGAGACCGCGACAGAGGCCGGCGTGATCGACCACCGGGAGGTCATCGACGCGGACAAGGCCGCACGTTTGGCGGAGGGGGACCCCTCGAAGGGACTGGCCGACGCCGACGTCGACTTCCTCGTCTCGCGCCAGGACCCGACCATCTTCCCCAGGCTCGCTGAGTCCGTCCGCCTCGTCTCCGACCGTTACGAGGCGAGCGACTATGACAGCTTCTCCCTGCAACCCGTCGTGGCCTCGGCCGCCCAGATCATCGACGCGCTCCGAGTGGCCGATTCTGCCCCACTCCTGCGCGAGGCCTACAGGGCGGCGTCCGGCCACGCCGTCAAGTTCTTCCACCGCCGGATCGTCAACGCGCGGGCTGGCGATCTCGACGCCGCAGCCGAATGGCTAAGCAGCGAGCAAGTCGACGTCCGGAAGCGGGGCACGAACTTGGCCTTCCTTCCGCTCGGGTTCGAGGCTGACGACGCCGAGAAGATGCGAGCGTTGGCCATCCAAGTCGGCTCGGCCTTCCCAGACACCTCCCGAACCAAACAAGAGTCCGGCGTGATGCGGACCCGGGCCGTCACCGAGTGCGGGTTCTGCGACGGGCGGATCGAACTCGGGTACTGCTTCAAGTGCAAGCGGGACCCACGAGGGTTCTACCGAGACGAGATGGGACCAGAGGCGATCGCTGATCACTTGAGAAGCAGGGCAGCCTCGCTTGAGCGACTCGTTTCTTCAGACGCCACCTCACCCTAAGGCAACCGTTCCCTGCACTCGCTGGGTTGTGGCTGGCCGGATGCCCCACCATTCATGTTGTTCACCCCACATCGAAGAGTCGTTACACCGACCGCCTGCTGTGACGGGACGTGGGCACTGGCCAACACCACCTTCTGAGCGCGGCATGGCCGTAACGCCCGACTTCATCGAGCACCTCTACACCGTGCCCAAGCGTGCGACGAAGGTGTTCGGCTGGCAACTGACCCCGCGCCCTTACGTCCGGTTCGTCTTCGACGTGCCCGTCGTCTCGGAGAACGGCACTACACTCGTCTGGCGTGGGTGGCACCAAGTACGGCGCGGTCTCTCTCGACACGGGTTCAAGCTTCTGTACGCCGGCCGGTACGACGTTCGTTCTTGGGATATGGCGAGTCAGCACCGCGACGACCGGACTGGCCAGCGTGTCCACGGCGTCGGCCTTCACAAGCACCGCTACCACAGCGAACTGTTCAAGCACGACACTTACGCGATCCCCCCGGGCGAGATCTCGATCTCTGACCCCAACGAGGCCGTCTTCGACTTCGCCGACGAGTGCTCGATCTCAATGCCGCTCGGTTTCCAACCCACCCTGTTCTGAGCTCCCACCGGGGATGGACTGCCAGTCTTTCATCGAACTCGTTCGGGCCACCGTACCGAACTCCCTCTCCTGCGGGGCCGTGGAAGGGGGCGTTCTCGTCGTTCTGCCCGTCGAGCACCCCAACGGCGACGCGGTGGAGGTTGTGGTCTCAGAGAACGACGAAGGACTCGCCGTGTACGACGCAGGGCTGTCCGCGATGTACTTGGCCGGGTACGGGATCGACCTGACTTCGAGCGACGGTTCATCAGCCCCACGTAAGAACCGCGTGGTGGAGTACGCGCGGAGCAAGGGGTGCGAGTTCGTCGATGAGGAGATCGTGTGCCGGACGGGCCCAGATGGTCTCTACGAGGCGCTCTTTCAGGTGGCCGCAGTCGCCCAGATGGTTACGGGGCTCCCCGATGCCATCCCGGCCAACCGTGCGAGCGAGTTCGTCGACGAGCTGGCCGGCTTCTTCCAGCAACTCGGCGCGTCGCCCTCAACGAAGTACCGGATCGACGGCTTCACGAGAGTGGACACCTTCGACATTCGACTCAATGGCCGCGGAGAGCGGCTGATTAAGACGATCGCGACGAAGCGGCCCGGAGTGGTCACGGCCAAGATCGAGCGCGCGTGGTATGCGTTCAGCGATGTCGCTCGCGTGGGCCGCGAGTTCACGCCTACCATCGTCTTTGACGATGAGGACGAAGAGTCGCGGGCAGCCTGGAGAGAGAGGCACTTCCGAATGGCCGATCGCCTCGGTGTCCCAGTCTTCGGGTTCTACGAGAACCAAGATCAGCTCGTGGCAATCGCCCAGCACCATGCGGGCTGAGCGGCTCTCATAGCTTCCACGGCGCGCGGACCGATAGGGCTCTGGCCCACGTCACTTCGTGGCCGGTACGACCTGGGTGCACAGCTGAGATCCAGATCGCTCTGGATTGAAGCTCACAGTATGGGCTCCCACCTGATTGTTCCACCCTCGCTCCACCCATCATCATGAAACCTGTTGTCCCGCAACGGGATATCCGGCTGATGAGTGGGCCCTGTTGGATTTGAACCAACGACCTCTCGCGTGTGAGGCGAGCGCTCTAAACCCCTGAGCTAAGGGCCCGACGGACGGCGAACATAGCCCGGCGCCGCGCGGCCCGGCAAGGCGCCGCGCGTGGAGAGACCGCGAGGACGCCCG
>CAXRFJ010000337.1:0-3619 GCA_964229475.1 Rubrivirga sp. | reverse complement strand
GGCGCCTACGGGCGCGGTCGGTCGGATGGTGCGGGGGGCGCCTCGGCCGGCGGGATCTCGCGGTCCGCCAGCCGGGCGAGCGCCCGCGGGAGGTCGCGGCGGATGGCCTCGCCGGCGCCGTCGTCGCGGCCGCGGTAGAGGGCCATCACCGTGAGGCAGTCGGGGCGGGCGCCGAACCGGTCGAGGAGGGGCCCCTGGTGGAGCCGGAATGCCTCGCGGAGGTGCCGGCGGACGGCCGTGCGGAGGGCGTTGGTCGCCCGGCGGCCCGGCGCGAAGCCGACCTGGACGCCCACGTCGTGGCCCGTGGCCTCGCGGGGGACCGTCCGGTACAGGAGCACGACGGTCCCGGCGCGGACGCGCTCGACGTCGGCGCGGCCCCGGTCGAAGAGGGGCCGGATGAGCCGGCGCCGCTTGAGGCGGCGGGAGCGCGGGAAGGCGGCCGGGCGCACGGCGGGCGCGCCGCTGGCGACGGGCGCCAGCGGGCGGCTACTTGCCCGGCTTCGTGTCGCTGACCGTCAGGGCGTGGCGGCCCTTGGAGCGGCGGCGCTTGAGGACGTTGCGGCCGTTCTTGGTGGCCATGCGCGAGCGGAAGCCGTGCTTGTTGGCGCGCTTGCGGCGGCTGGGCTGGTAGGTGCGCTTCATCGGAGGGGCGCCAGAGGCGCGGCGTCGAAGGCCGGCGAACGTCGCCGGCGGGGAAACACAAAGGCGCCGCCTGCGCGCTAGGGGGGCACGGGCGGCGGACGCGAAAGATACCCTGCCGCCCCCGGGCTCCCGTGAAGGGCCGTTGACTTCGGTCCGGCCCGGGCGCCCCCCGCCCGCCCCGTATTGACGCGGCCGGCGCCGGTCCCGTACCTTCGTCGTCCGCCTCCCCGAGGGGCGGACGTGCGGGAATAGCTCAGTTGGTAGAGCATCAGCTTCCCAAGCTGAGGGTCGCGGGTTCGAGTCCCGTTTCCCGCTCCGGGCCGGTCGGCGCGCTGCCGGCCGGCCCTTTTTCGTCGGCCTCGGCCCCTCCGCGGGCGTCCCGAGGCGGGCGGCGCGGGCGGTTAGCTCAGTTGGTTAGAGCATCTCGTTTACACCGAGAGGGTCCGGGGTTCGAGTCCCTGACCGCCCACCCGGCCGCGAGCGCCGGGGCGATCCGCGAAGACTGCGACGAAACGGCCCCGGAAGCGCTACCGGAGATCACGAGCCGAGTATCCTGGGTCGTGTCGCCGGCCGACGCCGGCGCGGTCGTCCCCTTCCCCCCTCCCCTCCGCCCCATGTCGCAGCCCCGCATCTGGTTCAACGGCGAGCTCGTCAACTACGAGGACGCCACGGTCCACGTCCTGTCCCACGTCGTCCACTACGGCTCGAGCGTGTTCGAGGGGATCCGCGCGTACGACACCGACCGCGGCCCGGCCATCTTCCGCCTCGAGGAGCACATGCGGCGGCTCGTGGACTCGGCCAAGATCCACCGGATGGACCTCGGCTACTCGGTCGACGAGCTCTGCGACGCCGTCGTGGAGACGGTCGCCGCGAGCGGGCTGGCCTCGTGCTACATCCGCCCGGTCTCGTTCCGCGGGCACGGCGCGATGGGCGTCAACCCGCTCAAGAACCCGGTCCACACGGCGATCGCGGTGTGGGAGTGGGGGGCCTACCTCGGCGCCGAGGCCATGGAGCAGGGCGTCGACGTGCAGGTCTCGTCGTGGAACCGGCCGGCGCCGAACACCCTCCCGGCGATGGCGAAGGCCGGCGGCAACTACCTCGGCGGGAGCCTCATCAAGATGGAGGCGATCAAGAACGGGTTCTCGGAGGGCATCGCCCTCAGCGTCGACGGGCTCCTCTCGGAGGGCTCGGGCGAGAACCTGTTCGTGATCCGCGACGGCGTGATCGCGACGCCGCCGCAGACGCTCTCGATCCTCCCCGGCATCACGCGCGACTCGGTCATGCGGATCGCCCGCGACCGCGGCTACGAGGTCGTCGAGCGGAGCCTCCCGCGCGAGGCGCTCTACCTCGCCGACGAGCTGTTCTTCACGGGCACGGCCGCCGAGGTCACGCCGATCCGCTCGGTCGACCACTACACGATCGGGAGCGGGGCCCGCGGGCCGATCACGGCCGAGCTCCAGGCGGCCTACTTCGAGGCGCTCCGCGACACGGCCAACCCGCGCGGCTGGCTGACGTTCGTGGCCGACGCCGGCCAGCGCGCCGAGGCCGCGTAGGCGCCCTGCCGACGAGCGGGACGCCTCGCGCCGAGTCCCCTCTCCTCCGATGACGAGGGGGGGGGTGCCCCCCGAGGCCGGGGCTGCCCCGCCCGCCTCCCGGCCCCGTCCCAGCCCTGGATCAGGGAGGGATGGGCTGGAGGGGTGGGCCTCGCGGTTCCTAGTCCGATCGGACCACGGGGCCGGCGTCCGTCCGCATCAGGGAACCGGGCGGGCGCGGCCTAGCTTGGGAGCGCCCCGCCCTCGCCGCCCGTGCGCCCGCTCGCCCTCGCCCTCTCGCTCCTGACGGTCGCGCCGCTGGCCCAGCCGGCCTCGGCACCGCCCCGGCAGGCCGACGCCGTCGGGCCGGAGGAGCCGCCGCGCGTGGCCGGCTACGTCGAGGGCGACGGACGGCTGGTCCACTTCGAGGTCGTCCGCGACAGCGTGGTCGTGTTCGGGCAGGGCGCCGAGGGCCGGCCGCGCGTCGTGATCCCGTACGGCGCGTTCGTCGACGCGCTCGACCGGGCGGCGCTAGCGGGCGCGCTCGAGGCGACGCTGCCGGCGCCGTCGAGCGTCCCGTTCAACATCGACGTCGACGACCGGTCGGTCGTCCGGCTGGCGACGGCCGTGCCGGTCGGGACGCTGGCGCTGGGGCTCCTCGCGGTCGCGCTGATCGCGCTCGTGGGCGGGGCCGTCGTGTGGGAGCGGCGCGCGCGGAAGGCGCGGCGGACGCGGGCCGAGTTCCGGCGGCGGCTGGCGGCGGCCCGCGAGGCCGAGCGGGCGCACGTGGCCCGCGAGCTCCACGACGGGCCCGTGCAGGACCTCTGCGCCGTGCAGGTCGTGCTCGCCGGGCAGGACGGCGGCGAGACGGCGCGCGCGGCCGTCAACGGCGTCGTCGGCGAGCTCCGGGCGCTGTGCGACGAGCTCCGCCCGTCGGCGCTCGACGCGTTCGGGCTGACGGCGGCCCTCGCGGCGCTCGCCGACCGGGCCGGGTGGAGCGACGCCGTCGACCTCGACGTCCGCTTCCGCGCCCCCGGCGACGCGCGCGCCGTGGCCGACGGGCCCGCGCTCTCCGACGAGAAGCGGCTCGCGCTCTACCGCATCGCGCAGGAGGCGCTCAACAACGCCGCCCAGCACGCCGGCGGCGGCCGCGTCGACCTCGCGCTCGCGCTCGACGGCCCCACGCTCCGGCTCACCGTCGACGACGACGGCACGGGCCCGCCCGCCTCCGACGCGCTCGACTACGCCGCGCGCGGCCACTACGGCCTCCTCGGCATGCAGGAGCGCGCCGACCTCCTCCGCGGCGACCTCACGATCGGCCGGGGCCCGCTCGGCGGCACGCGCGTGGCCCTCGACGTCCCGCTCGCCCCGCACCGGCTGGCGCGGGCGGAAGCGGGGGCCGACCGCCGTGAGCCCGAGGCCGCCGTCCCCGCCTGACCCGCCCC
>CAXRFJ010000336.1:0-5377 GCA_964229475.1 Rubrivirga sp. | reverse complement strand
CGTGTGGACGGTCGACGTGACCCGCCCCCCGACCATCGGCGTCGCGATCCGCTGCATCACCTCGGCGCCGGTGCCGGTCCCGATCATGAGCGGCACGAGCCCGATGATGGTCGTGAAGACGGTCATGAGCTTGGGCCGGACGCGGTCGACGGCGCCCTCTTCGAGGGCCGCCTTCAGGCGCGGGACCGAGGTGAGGCGGCCCGACTGGCGGTAGTGCTTGACGGCCTCGTCGAGGTAGACGTGCATCACGATGCCGGTCTCAGCCGCCAGCCCGGCCACCGCGATGAGCCCCACCCCGACCGCGATCGACATGTTGTAGCCCAGCGCCAGCATGAGCCAGACGGCGCCCACGACGGCGAACGGGAGCGGGATCATCAGGAGCAGGGCCTCCTCCGCGCTCCGGAAGTGGAGGAACAGGAGGAGGAAGATGAGCGCCAGCGTGATCGGGACGAGGATGGAGAGCCGCTTGTTGGCCCGCTCCATGTACTCGTACTGCCCGCTCCACTTGAGCGAGTAGCCCGGGGGCAGCTCGACCCGCTCGGCCACGCGCGCGCGGGCGTCCTGGACGTAGGTGCCGATGTCGGCCGAGTCGTCGAGGTCGACGAAGACCCAGGCGTTGGGGCGCGCGTTCTCGGACTTGATCATGGGCGGCCCCTGCGCGAACCGGAACGTGGCGAGCTGGCCGAGGGGGATCTGGGCGCCCGTCGGCGTCGGCACGAGCACCTGGCGGAGGGCTGGAAGGTCGTTCCGGAGGGCCTGCGGGTAGCGGACCTGGACGGGGTAGCGCTCGAGCCCCTCGACGGTCGTCGTCACGTTCACGCCGCCGACGGCCGCCTGGAGCACGTCCTGCACGTCGCCCGACGTGAGCCCGTAGCGGGCCGCCGCGAGCCGGTCGACCTCGATGTCGAGGAACGAGCCGCCCATGACCCGCTCGGCGAAGGCGCTCCGCGTGCCGGGGAGGTCCGAGACTGCGCGCTCGACGTCCTGCCCCAAGCGCTCCAGGACGTTGAGGTCCGGCCCGGCGATCTTAATGCCGACCGGCGTCTTGATGCCCGTCGCCAGCATGTCGATCCGCGTCTTGATCGGCATGGTCCAGGCGTTCGTGAGCCCGGGGAAGTCCAGGGCCTCGTTCATCTCGGCCGTCAGAGACTCCCGCGTCACGCCGTCGCGCCACTGGTCCTGCGGCTTCAAGATGATCGTCGTCTCGATCATCGAGAGCGGGGCCGGGTCGGTCGCCGTCTCGGCCCGGCCGATCTTGCCGAACACGCGCTCGACCTCGGGGAACGAGGCGATGATGCGGTCGGTCCGCTGCAGGATGTTCTTGGCCTCCTGCGGCGAGACGCCCGGGAGCGTCGTCGGCATGTAGAGGATGTCGCCCTCCCAGAGCGACGGCATGAACTCGCTCCCGATCTGGGGGAACGGCACGTAGGTCTCGCCAAGGAGCAGCCGCTGGACGGGCAGGACCGTCACCAGCAAGAGCGAGAACCCGACCAGGAGCACCGCGCGCGGGTGGCGGAGCGTCCCGCGGATGACGGGCCGGTAGGCGCCGATGAAGAACCGGGCGATGGGGTTCTCGTCCTCGCGCCGGATCCGGCCCTTGACGAAGACGGCCATGAGCGCCGGGACGAGCGTGACCGCCAGCATGGCCGCCGCGGCCATCGAGAACGTCTTGGTGAGCGCGAGCGGCCGGAACAGCCGGCCCTCGACCTGCTCCAGCGTGAAGACGGGCAGGAAGCTCACCGTCACGATGAGGAGCGAGAAGAACAGCGACGGGCCGACCTCCTTGGCCGCCTCGATCACGGCGTGGAGCCGCTCGCCCTCGGTGAGCTCGGGCGTCCCGCCGCCGACGCGGTCGAGCCGCCGCTGGGTGCGGTCGAACCACGCCCGGACGCGGGCGACGAGGCCGGACGGGGCGGCGCCGTCGCCCGAGGGCGCCCCGTCCAAGAGCGCGGCGTCGACGGCGGGCGCGGGCGGGGCGGTGCCCCCCCGCCGGCGGCCCTTGGCCGCCCGAGCCCGCTCGATGTGCTTGTGGGCGTTCTCGACCATGACGAGCGAGGCGTCCACCATCACGCCGATGGCGATGGCGATGCCGCCCAGGCTCATGATGTTCGCGTTGATGCCCAGGAGCCGCATCACGCCGAGCGCGATCAGGATCCCGATGGGGACCGTGACGACGGCCACGAACGCGCTCCGCACGTGGAGCAGGAACACGACGACGATCAGGGCCACGACCAGGAGCTCCTCCCAGATCTGGCGCGTGAGCGTGTCGACGGCGCGGCCGATGAGCGCGGAGCGGTCGTACTCGGCCACGACCTCGACGCCGGCCGGGAGGCCGGGCGCGATCTCCGCGATCCGCGCCTTGACGGCGTCGATGGTGGCCTGGGCGTTCTCGCCGTAGCGCATGATGACGACGCCGCCCACGACCTCGCCCTCGCCGTTCACGTCGGCGATGCCGCGCCGGATCTCCGGCCCCAGGCGGACCTCGGCCACCTGGCCGACGGTGACGGCCGTCCCGCCGTCGGCCTTGACGACGACGTTGCGGATGTCCTCGAGGCCCCGGAGGTAGCCCTTGCCGCGCACGATGAACTCGCGCTCGCCGAGCTCCAGGAGCCGCCCGCCCACGTCGCGGTTGCTCCGCCTGAGCGCCATCCCGACGTGGCTGAGCGGGACGTCGTAGGCCGCCAGCCGCTGGGGGTCCACGACCACCTGGTACTGCTTCTGGAACCCGCCGACGGTCGCGATCTCGGCCACGCCGTCCACGGCCTGGAGCTCGTACTTGAGGTAGAAGTCCTGGATCGACCGGAGCTGGGCGAGGTCGTGCGTCCCCGTCGTATCACGCAGGCTGTACTGGTACACCCACCCGACGCCCGTCGCGTCCGGCCCGAGCGCGGGGCTCGCGCCGTCGGGGAGGCGGTCCTGGATCTGGGAGAGGTACTCGAGCACGCGGCTGCGCGCCCAGTACATGTCGGTCCCGTCCTCGAAGATGACGTAGACGAAGCTCGTCCCGAACATGGAGTACCCCCGGACGGTCTTGGCGTAGGGGACGGAGAGCAGGGCCGAGGTGAGCGGGTAGGTCACCTGCTCCTCGACGATCTGCGGGCCCTGGCCGGGGTACTCCGTCTTGATGACGACCTGGACGTCGGACAGGTCCGGGAGCGCGTCGACGGGCGTGGTGAGCGTGGCCCACGCGCCGAGCGCGGCGACGAGGAGCGTGAGGAGGCCGACCAGAAGCCGGTTCCGGGCGCTCCAGTCGATGAGTCGTTCGAGCATGGGGTCGGGGGTCTCGGGGTGGCTACGGCGCGTCGGTGCCGCCCATGTCCATGCCGGGCATGGAGCCTCCGGACATGCCGGCGAGGGCGCTGGAGAGCTGGGCCTCGGAGTCGATCAGGAACTGGGCGCTCGTCACCACGCGGTCGCCGGCCGACAGGCCGGAGAGGACCTGGACCATGCCCCCGGACTCCTCCCCGAGCGTGACGGGCTGGGGCCGGAAGCGGCCCTCGCCGAGCGCGAGGATGACGGCGGCCTCGCCGGCCGACTCGCCGCCGGTCCGCACGACGGCCTCGCTGGGCACGACCGGGCGCGGGGCGCTCGCGGCGCCGAAGAGCGTGGCCGTGGCGTACATGCCAGGCCGGAGTCGCCCGCCGGGGTTGGCGACGGTGATGCGGGCGGTGCCCGTCCGCGTGGCCGGGTCGATGGTGTCGTAGACGTAGTCGACGCGGCCCCTCAGCTCCTCGCCGGGCAGTGACGTCACGTCGACGACGGCGCGGGCGGCGGGGCGGACCCAGCCGAGGTCCTGCTCCGGGACGGCCACCTGGAGGTAGAGCGCGCCCAGGTTGACGATGTCCATGAGCGGCATGCCGGGCGTGGCCTGCATCCCGTCCGTGATCCGCTTGTTCTGGACGGTCCCGCTGGCGGGCGCGTAGAGCGTGACGGTCTCCTGGATGGTGCCCGAGCGCTCGACGGCGTTGATCTGCCCGGCTCCCAATCCGAACAGGCGGAGGCGCGTCCGGGCCGCCTCGACGAGCCGGTCGGCGCCGGCCCCGCCGCCCAGCAACTGGCGGTTGCGGACCGCCAGCAGCAGCTCCTGCTGCGTGGACACGAGCTCGGGGCTGTAGATCTCCAACAGCGGCTGGCCCTGGCGGACCCGCTGGCCCTCGGTGTCGACGTAGAGCCGCTCGACGAACCCGCCGACGCGGAGCGTGACCGTCTCGCGCCCGGTGTCGCGGGCCTCGAAGGTGCCCGTCGTGCGGACCTCGCGGTCGAGCGGCATCGTCGTGACGAGGGCCGTCCGGACGCCGATGTTCTGCAACGTGACCGGGTCGATCTCGACCGTCCCGACGGGCGCACCGCCCACCGGGACGCGCGTGAGGTCCATGCTGCAGATCGGGCACAGGCCCGGCTCGTCCTGGACGATCTGGGGGTGCATCCCGTCCTGGTAGACGAACCCGTCGCCGTCGAGGTCGTACTGGGCGAGGCCGCTGGCGTTGGCCGCGCCGCCGTCGCCGGGCGCGGCGGCGGGCGGGGCCTCGGCGACGGCGTCCGCGTCGTCGCCGCCGCGGAGGACGGCCCACGCGACGCCGGCCGCCACGACGAGGGCCAGGAGCGCGTACATGACGAGCCGCGTGCGGCGGCGGCGCTGGGGGTCGAGCGGCGCCTCGGCGTAGGGGTCGGCCGGGTCGGGGGCCCCGACGGGCGGGGTCTGGGTGTCGGGGGTCATCGGTCCTGGAGGGGAGAGACGGCGGCGTCGGGGGTGGTCAGGCCGACGGCGCGGGCGAGGTCGGCGGCGGCGTCGAGCAGGCGGGCGCGGGCGTCGACCAGTCCGAGCTGGACCTGGAACCGGGCGCGCTCGGCGTCGAGGAAGGCGAGGAAGTCGACCGTGCCGGTCGTGTAGCCGGCGAGCGCGGACTCGACGGTCGTGAGCGACTGCGGGAGCAGGACGTCGCGGTACAGCGCGACGGACTCGGCGGCGCGGCGGGCGTCGGAGAGCGCGTCGGCCACGTCGGCCTGGACGGCGGTCTCCATGGCCTGGAGGCGGGCCTGGGCGGCCCGCTGGCGGAGCCGGGCCTCGTCCACGCCCGCGCGGAGCCGGTCGCGGCCGAGCGGGATGCGGACGGACGCCATCAGCCCGAGCGCGTCGCGGCCCGTCGCCGTCGGCGGCGCGTCGGCGGGCGCGACGTCGGTGTAGACGACGCCGACGCCGAGGTCCGGGTAGTAGGCCCGCTCGGCGAGCGCCACGTCGGCTTGGGCCTGCACGATGCGGGCCTGGGCCTGGGCGACCTCGGGGCGGAGGCCCAGGGCCAGGGCGTCGAGGTCGAGGTCCGTGGGGAGCGCGGGCGTCGGCGTGACGACGCGGTCGGAGACGGTGAGGCCCGGCCGG
>CAXRFJ010000335.1:0-2468 GCA_964229475.1 Rubrivirga sp. | reverse complement strand
GAGGCCCAGTACCCCTCGCCCGGGCGGTCGGGGCCGGTCGCGATGGACGCGGGGTGGCGGTTCGCTGTCCCCACCTCCTCGCGGACGCTCTGCGGCGTCCCCGACGGCTCGCCGCACCCGGGGTGGCAGTCGGTCCGGAGCGGCTGGCGGTACCGCCTCCGCGCCCGCGACGCGTGGACGCTCGCGCCGGCCGTCCTGCCGTACGCCCCGGACCACGCCTACCAGTACCAGCTCCGCGGGTGGGGCGAGCCGCTCCGGGTCGCGCTCGTCGAGACGGGCGAGCCGGGGGACAACACGGGGCGCCTCCGGTTCGAGGTGTTCCGGGCGGAGCCGTAGGCGCGTCCGGGCGCTCGGGGAGGGCGTGATCCCCGCTCGGCGGGGCCGTCGCATGGGAGGGCGAACCCACCCTCCCGCGCCATGCGCAGCGCCGTCCTCCCCCTCCTCGTCACGCTGGCCCTCGCCGGCGGCGTGGCGGCTCAGTCCCCGCCCTCCGAGGCCCAGATCCGGGCCGACGTCCGCGCGAACATCAACTCGAACGCCACGGTCACCCTCCGCGGCAACGGCTCGCGCCAGCTCAACGGCGGCGTGTACGAGTTCGTCCACTCCATCACGGCCCGCTACCCGTTCACGGGCTACCCGGGCGTCGAGGTCGAGGCCTACCACGACGTCGTGTACCAGTCGCACGGGTCGCGGTACGTCTTCGACCGGGTCCGCGTGGGCGACTGGAGGTACTTCGGCATCCCGGCCCCGTCGGTCGAGGAGATCCAGGCCATCGTCGACACCGACGACGTCACGCCGTACACGAACGAGGGCGGCGTGATGGTGCTCGACCGGTCGATCACCGTCGACGAGACGGAGGTCCCGACGAAGCCCGACCGGGCCACCGCCCACGGCACCGCCCGGTCCAAGGTCTGGGTGAGCGAGGGCTGGATCCAGGACGTCACGGCCGAGGTCGAGATCACGGCCTTCCGGGAAACGCTGGACCAGCCCTGGAACGGGTTCCGGACGGACTTCCGGAACAAGGTCGAGGGCGCCCGCTCGCCGATGCCGGAGGGCGCCATGATCGTGGACCAGTACGCGCGGATGCAGGGCCAGATCGCCGAGGCCTCCGACGTGCCCGAGGTCACCGTCCCCACGTTCGGGACCCGGGCGGAGGCCATCGCCTTCGTCTACCGCATGTTCCGGGAGACGACCGACCCGGCCCTGATCGAGGCGTACCTCCGCGCGCTCGCGCCGGACAGCTACTTCCTGGACGAGGGCCGGCGAGCGCTCGACACCGACAACAACAACATGGCGCGGTACCTCATCAGCCGGATCGACGACCTGTTCCGGTTCGGCTGGTCCTTCGCCGAGGCCACCTGCGAGCGGCCCGTCTACTTCGAGCAGGGCGACACCGTGTACTTCCAGGGCGTCCTCGACCTCGAGGAGCCCGGGAGCACGCGGTACGCGCTCTCGGTGGGGATCACCCGCGACGACGGGGGCTACGTGAACGGCCGGGCCGTCGAGGGCCCGTGGGTCCTCTACGCGTACGAGCCCCGGTTCCACGCGAGCGCCGACGACCTCGCCCGGATCCGCTCGATAAGCGACCGGTCGAGCCTGTGCTCGGCGTCGGGGCAGGCCGTCCAGGCCGCGACGCAGGGGGCCCAGGAGGCGACACAGGGGACCACGGACCGCGCGCGCGGCGCCGTCGAGGGGGCGGTCCAGGAGGGGCGCCGCCGGCTCGGGCGGCTCCTCGGCCGTGGCGGCAACTAGCGACTCGCCATGCGAGGGGAGGGCCAGCCCCTCCCCTCAACTGGGGATGGAGCGGGACCGGGCGGGCCTCCACCTTCGGGGATCACTCTCCCCCTGCCCATGCGCACGCTTCCCCTTCTCGCCGCTCTCGCCCTGACCCTCGCCGCCTGCGACAGCGGCGACAGCGGGTCCGCCGCTGAACTCGCCGACTCGAACGCCAAAATCGGGCAGGCCGTCGCCGTCGGGCTCAGCGGCGGCGGGACGGCCTTCCGCGAGGCCCGGCTCCTCCCGACGTACCCCTGCACCGGCGGCGGCTCCGTCGACGTCTCGCAGTCCGGTACGACCTACCGGATGGCGTTCGACGACTGCTACGACGTGTCGGGCGCCTTCGACGTCGTCTCGTCGTTCTCGACGGGCGGGTCCGGCGTGACCGTGCAGTCCCGGTTCGACGGCGACCTCCGCGTCAGCGGCGGGTGCGACGTCTCGTACTCCGCGTTCCGAGCGACGACCGAGACCGACCTCTCGGGCAGCGGCGCGACGCTGACCTACGACGGCTCGATCTCGGCGTCGTGCCCCAGCGGGACGGCGACGTGCCAGTTCTCGGGCGCCCGGTTCGACGTCGGCGCCGACGGCAGCGGGGCGCCGACCTCGCTCGACGAGTATTGCCAGTCGCGGCGGCGCGCCCCGTTTCCCCCTCGAGCGGGGCGGTGCCGGCGCGCGCCGCCCCGCTCGACGTC
>CAXRFJ010000334.1:0-3982 GCA_964229475.1 Rubrivirga sp. | reverse complement strand
CCGGCCCCCCCGCCGTCGTTCGGGCCCGGCCGCGGACGCCCGCGCGGCTGCGAAGTCCCGACGAGGAGCGGGAACGGGCGTAGCTTGGAGCCGTCGCGCCCCGTACCTTCACTCCAGAGTGAAACCTCGCACGGGGCCGCCGGTAGCCGCCCCGTCTTTCCCCCTCCCCCGTCATGGCCGTCGCCGCCGACCGCATGTCCGTCGCCAGCCGCCCCGTCCAGCGCTACAAGCTGCGCGTGGGCATGTTCGCGTGGATCCTCCACCGCCTGACCGGGCTGGCCCTCGTGGGCTACCTCGTGCTCCACGTCTGGGGCCTCAAGGCGATCACGAACCCCGAGGCCTACAACGCGCTCATCACGAGCTACCACGCGCCCATCTTCAAGGTCGGCGAGTTCCTGCTCCTCGGCGCCGTGATCTACCACGCCCTGAACGGGCTCCGGATCGTGCTCATCGACTTCGTCGGGTGGAGCCCGAACCAGAAGCGGCTGTTCTGGACGCTCGGCGCCGTCGCCGCCGTCCTCCTGGTGGTGGGCGGGTACCCGTCCATCGCCGCCCTCGTCGACTACTTCAACGGCTAGTGGGTTCGGGTTCAGAGGTCGGGGCTCAGAGCTGGAGCCCCGAACGAACTCTGGACTCGGAACTCCCAACTCCGAACTCATGGCTTCCAAGTACGGCCGCACCGCCCGCTCCAGCGCGTTCCAGTGGTTCGCCCACCGGATCACGGGGACGTTCCTCATCTTCCTGCTGATCACCCACTTCTGGGTCCAGCACTACGACCGGACGACGGCGAGCATCTCGCACTCGGTGGTCACGGCCGAGGAGGCCGAGGCGGGCGTCCTCCCGCGCTACTCCGAGGAGGCCGCCGAGGCCGTCCGCGCCTTCGAGGCCCGCGACACCGCGCCGGCCCCGGACGCCCCGCGCGTGGTCCCGGCCCAGATCGGCGACCCCGAGGTCGACGCGCCCGGCCCGACGCACCCGCCCGGCGAGGTCGCCGGCCCGACGCCCTACGAGGTCCTCATGCTCCGCCTCGGCGACCCCGTCTACGCGGTCCTCTGGAAAGGCTTCAACCTCCTGTTCCTCGCGTTCGCCCTCCACCACGGGTTCTACGGGCTCAACAACGTCCTGACCGACTACATCCGGAACGACATGGCCCGCGTCGGCGCGACGGCCCTCTCGTGGACGCTCGCGCTCGTCCTGTTCGTCGTGGGCGCCTACTCCGTCATCGTCGCCGGCCTCTAGGCGTTGAGCGTGAGGACGTGGAACGTGGAGCGTTCTTCGGCCCAACCTTCAACGTCCTAACGTTCAACGTTCAACCCCTCCCATGACCTTCACCCACGACATCGTCATCGTCGGCGCCGGCGGCGCCGGGCTCATGGCCGCGCTCTACGCCTCGGAGGGCGGGGCGGACGTGGCCGTCGTCTCGAAGCTCCACCCGCTCCGCTCCCACACGGGCGCCGCGCAGGGCGGCATCGGCGCGGCCCTCGGCAACGAGGAGGAGGACCACTGGCTCTGGCACGCCTTCGACACGACGAAGGGCTCGGACTACCTCGGCGACCAGGACGCCATCGAGCAGATGTGCCAGGACGCCCCGCGCACGATCATCGAGCTCGAGCACTACGGCGTCCCGTTCTCCCGGACGCGCGAGGGCAAGATCGCCCAGCGCCGATTCGGCGGGCACACGCGCAACTTCGGCGAGGCGCCGGTCCGCCGCGCCTGCTACGCGGCCGACCGGACGGGCCACATGATCCTGCACACGCTCTACGAGCAGTGCGTCAAGAACAAGGTCACGTTCTACGACGAGTTCCAGGTCCTCGACATCGTCCAGCCCGAGGGCGGCGAGGGCGTCGCGGGCGTGGTCGCGTACGAGATCCTGACGGGCGACGTCCACACGTTCCACGCGACGGCGACGTGCTTCGCGACGGGCGGCTACGGCCGCGCCTTCAAGACGACGTCGAACGCCCACGCCGGGACGGGCGACGGGTTCGCCCTCGCGCTCCGCGCCGGGCTCCCGCTCCAGGACATGGAGTTCATCCAGTTCCACCCGACCGGCCTCTACCGCCTCGGCATCCTCATCACGGAGGGCGCGCGCGGCGAGGGCGGCATCCTCCGCAACTCGGAGGGCGAGCGGTTCATGGAGCGCTACGCGCCGACGGTCAAGGACCTCGCACCGCGCGACATGGTCTCGCAGTGCATCTACAAGGAGATCCGCGAGGGCCGCGGCATCAACGGGAAGGACCACGTCGTGCTCGACATGACGGGCGTGGGCAAGGACGTGCTCGAGCACAAGCTGCCCGAGATCTCGACCTTCAGCCGCGTCTACCTCGGCATCGACCCGGTCAAGACGCCGATCCCCGTCGCACCGACGTGCCACTACGCCATGGGCGGCATCCCGACGAACATCGACGGGCAGGTGACCCGGAGCGCCGCCCGGGCCGACACCGTCGAGGGCTTCTTCGCGTGCGGCGAGGCCGCCTGCGTGAGCGTCCACGGCGCCAACCGGCTCGGGACGAACTCGCTGCTCGACCTCGTCGTGTTCGGCCGGCGGACGGGCATCGAGATGGCCAAGCAGGTCAAGGCCGGCGCCGAGCGGCTCCCGCTCCCCGAGCACCCCGAGCGCCGCACCCGCGAGATGCTCGACTCGATCCTCGGCCGCGCCGAGGGCGAGAAGGCCGTCTCCGTCCGGACCGACCTCCAGGAGACCATGATGAAGAACGTCTCGGTGTACCGGACCGACGAGACGCTCACGGAGGCGCTCGCCGACCTCCAGGAGCTCCGGACCCGGGCCGCCTCGGTGACCTGCCAGGACAAGGGGACCCGGTTCAACACCGACCTCATGGACGCCGTCGAGGTCCAGTTCATGGTCGACTACGCCGAGGCCATCACGGTCGCCGCCAAGAACCGGACCGAGAGCCGCGGCGCCCACCTCCGCGAGGACTACGCCGACCGGAACGACGGCGAGTGGCTCAAGCACACGCTCATCTGGAGCGACCAGCAGGGCCAGACCGAGATCGGCTACAAGGACGTCATCATCACGCAGTTCCAGCCCAAGGAGCGGAAGTACTAGGGCACGAGGGACGGGGCAAGGGGCGCGAGGCCTCTTGGACCCGCCCCGTGCCGCTCGCCCCCTCCCCCTTGCCTCCAGACATGGCAGACACTCAAACCGTCGCCCCTCCCGTCGAAGACCGCGCCGCGGCGGCCGAGCAGAAGCCGCGCCGCCGCGCCGGCGGCAACGCCCCGACGATGACGCTGACCGTCAAGGTCAAGCGGTTCAACCCGGAGACCGACGAGCGCCCGCGCTGGGACGAGTTCCAGGTCCCGGCCGAGGCCATGGACCGCGCCCTCGACCTGCTCCACTACGTGAAGTGGCACCTCGACGGGACGCTCACCTTCCGGAAGAGCTGCGCCCACGGCATCTGCGGCTCCGACGCGATGAAGATCAACGGCGAGAACCAGCTCGCCTGCTCGGTCCTCGTCCAGGACCTCGGGCTCAAGGACGGCGACACGGTCACGTTCGAGCCGCTCCCGGCCGCGCCGGTCCTCAAGGACCTCGTGATCGACCAGAGCCGCTTTTTCGACAAGTACCGGGCCGTCATGCCCTGGCTCATCAACGACGAGGCCGTCCCGGTCAAGGAGCGGACGCAGAGCCCGGAGCAGCACGCGATCATCGAGGACGCGACGAAGTGCATCATGTGCGGCGCCTGCACGCACTCGTGCCCGAGCACCTGGGCCGACCCCGACTACCTCGGGCCGGCCGCCATGCTCAAGGCCTACCGCTACGTCTTCGACAGCCGCGACACCGAGGCCGAGGAGCGCCTCAAGGTGGTCGACTCGAAGGACGGCCTCTGGAAGTGCTACACCATCTTCAACTGCGTCCAGGCGTGCCCCAAGGGGATCGACATCACGCGCTGGCTGTCGGCGCTCAAGCGGAAGGCCGTCACGACGCGGTATTAGCCCCCGCCCTCCCCGCCTCGGCCGCGCGGCC
>CAXRFJ010000333.1:0-9458 GCA_964229475.1 Rubrivirga sp. | reverse complement strand
GCCCTGCTCGACGCCGTCCGTCTCGACGAGCGCCGCGACGCCCTCACCCGGACCTACTCGTCGGGCATGACGCGGAAGGTGCAGATCGCGGCGGCGCTGGCGGGCGCCCCGGCGGTCCTCCTGATGGACGAGCCGTTCCGGGCGCTCGACACCGAGGCGACCGAGGCCGCGCTCGACCTGCTCGCGGCGTTCCGCGACGGCGGCGGCCTCGTCGTCCTCTCCAGCCACCGCGCGGATTTGTTGGACCGGTTGTGCGACGCGCGGCTCGACCTGGGCGGAGTGGTCCGATCGGACCAGACCGTCGGCGACGGCGCACCGTAGGGTCCCGGCATGATCCGCCTCGGTTTCGCCCTGCTCGCCCTCGTCTCCCTCAGCGCGTGCGCGACGACGCGCCCGGCTGAGGATCCGCGCGACCTCGTCGTCTTGGTGCACGGGATGGGGCGGACGCCGCTGTCGATGGTGCCGATGCAGATCGGGCTCCGGCGGGCCGGGTACCGCGTGCTCAACGTCGGCTACGACAGCGGGGCGCCTGGCGTCGCCGAGATCGCCGAGGGCGTCGGCGCCGAGGTCGAGGCGGCGCTCGACGGCCGGCCCGCGCCGCGCGTGCACTTCGTCGGGCACAGCCTCGGGACGGTCGTCATCCGCTGGCTCCTCGTCCACGACCCGCCCGAGGCGACGGGCCGCGCTGTCCTGCTCGCCCCGCCGAACCAGGGCTCCCACGAGGCCGACCGCTGGGCGGGGCTCGCCCGCTGGACGTTCCCGCCGATCACCGAGCTGCGGACGACCGGCGGGACGGCCGTCGACCTCGGGGCGCCGCCGGGCGTCGAGCTCGCCGTCATCGCCGCCAGCCGGGACGGGAAGGTGGCGGTGGAAGAGACGTGCCTCGAGGGCGCGGCGCACGCCGTCGTCCCGTCGGCCCACACGTTCGTGATGATGCGGCCCCGCGTGATCGGGATGGTGCGGGCGTTCCTCGACGGCGGCCCCCTCCCCGGCGCCTCGGACGCGGCCTGCGCCGACGTCCTCGGCTGACTACCCGCCCGTCTCGATCGCCCACAGCGCGTCGACGACGTGATCCACGCCGCGGCCGAGGTGCCGGCGGTACGTGCTGAACGGGACGCCCAGCCGCTCGGCGGCGAGCGCCTGCGTCGGCGCCGGGCGGAGGTAGGTCACGTCGAGCGCGCGGAAGAACGGCCGGTCGCGGACGCCTTGCTTGAGCTCCTCGGCCGCGTCCGCGAGGAGCGTGCGCAGCACGGCCACGCCGTCGTCCCCGCTGTGCTCGCGGACGAGGCGGGAGGCGAGCAGCGGACTCTCCGTGAGGCGGTGCGGCCGGGCGTACACCTTGAGGGCGTCGCGGACGGCCTCGGCGAACGCCTCGCGTCCCAGCGCGACCACGACGTCACCGTCGAGCGGGGCGGACGCCGCCGGCGCCCACTCGGCGAGCGCGTCCAGCCACGCGTCGGGCGGCATCGCGCGCCAGTCCTTGCCGAAGGCGGCGAGCGGCCCGTCTGGCACCTCGGCCGACGAGAGGCGGCTGAGGCCCACGAGCGTGAACACTGGCCCCCACAACTCCGGCTCGCTCGTCAGGATCACGGAGGAGGCGAGCCCGGGCGTCGAGAGGTAGCGCTCGACGGTCCGCACGAACACGAGGCTCTGGACGGCCGAGACGCCCTGCCCGGCCTCGGCGTCGAGCCAGGCCCGGAAGAGGATCCCGTGCTCACCCTCCCGTAACCGGGTGCCGACCGCGTTCCAGGCGGCCGCCGCGGCCGGATCGGTCTCCGCCGCGGTCTCGCTCAGGTCGCGGAGGGAGAGCGTGAGGAGGACGCCCGCGACGCCGCCACCGTCGGCGTAGAAGACCTCGGCGGCCTCGGGCCGCCGGTCGAGCCAGCCGGCGATGGCCTCGGCCTCGGCGTCGCCGTGGTGCCGGGCGACGAGCGCGTGGACGGCCTCCGCGTCGCCGTCTCGGAGCGGGCCCGAGCCCGTGAGGTGGGCCTCCGCCCACGCCGTCCGGAGGCTCTGCAGGAGCGGCTGGACGACCGGGTTGTGGCGGTACAGGTGGAGGTAGTCCGTGAACGTCTGCCGGCGCTCGATCTCGGTCGGCGCGGCGCGGAGCCGGTCGAGGCAGTGACGGCGGGCGCGGGTGTGGAAGGCCCCGTAGCGATCGGGGTCGCGCCAGCGGAGGTCGGCCTCGATCGTCTCGCGGACGACGTCGTGGAGGCGGACGCCGCGTGGGTCGGCCTCGACGAACGCGAGGCCGCGGAGCCACGCGAAGAGCGCGTCGGCCTCGGCGGGGTCCGGGAGGAGGGCGGCCAGGAGGGGGACCGTCACCGACCGGACGACCGAGGCGCCCTCCAGCGCCGCCCGGTGCGCGTCCGACGGGACCGACGAGACGAACCGGTCGAGGAGGTCGCGGAGGAGGACCGGCTCGGCGCCGGGGTCGAACGTCGCGGCGCCCGACTGGCGGAGCCGCTCGGCCGCCAGCGCCAGCGCGAGCGGGTGGCCGTGCGTGAACGCGAGGACGTGCTCGCGCGCCTCGTCCGGCACGTCGCGGTCGGAGAGGTAGGCCGTGGCCTCGGCCGGTCCCAGGTTGTGGAGCTCGACCTCGACGACGGCGCCGGGCCACGCCGTCCGCCACTCGGCCGAGGGCCGGTTGCGGCCCGCGAGCACGACGAGGTCGGAGGCCTGGAGGCCCGGCACGAACGCCCGCCGGAGCCACCCGTCGAGCCCCTCGATCTGCTCGTAGGTGTCGACCAGGAGGACGCGGCGGTCGGCGGTGCCGGCGAGGGCGCGGTCGGCGGCGGCGGCGAAGGCGTCGGGAGTCGGGTCGAGGTCGCGCCCGTCGAGCCGGGCCACGGCCGCGCCGGCCTCGGCCGCGAGGCGGGCGACCTCGTCGAGCAGCGTCGTCTTCCCGATCCCGCCCGGCCCGTGGACGAGCGCGAGGTGGAACGGGAGCGTCTCCGCGCCGAGCGCTTCGGCGAACTGCGCCAGCTCCCGCTCGCGCCCGACGAACCGGCGGTGGCGCGCCGCCTCGAGGCGGTCGCCGAGGGTGCCGGATGAGAGGGGAGAGGGAGGGGTCACCAGGGGAGGGAGGCGCCGAAACGAGGTTCCTGACGCGGATGTGGGGCTCTCTCCTACGCGAGTGAGCACAAAGTGAGCATACGGCGGCCTCGTGAGTGAGCACCATCCGCGTCTTCCTTACGGACTCCATTCCCCCCTCTCCCTCTCATGACCCCATTGCGCACTCTTCTGATGGGCGCGGCAGCGGCCGGAACGATCCTGACGGCCGGCCTCCTGACCCCGCCCCCATCGGACGCCTCGAGCCACCGCGAGGCCCCGCTCATCGCCGACGACCCGCTCGCCGACAACACGGACGTCTACGCCTTCCGGGACCCCAACGACGACGGCAGCATCATCATCGTCGCGGACTACATCCCGCTCTCGCACCCCGAGGGCGGCCCGAACTACAACCACTTCGGTGAGAACGTCCGCTACGAGATCCACGTCAAGAACCAGACGTCGGCCGGCGCCCTCGGCACGGCCACGGACGACATCACCTACCGGTTCACGTTCGACCGGGCCAACGAGGACCCCTCGACGTTCTTCAACATCCGCCTCGGCGCGGAGAACCTGAACACGAGCTACACGCTCGAGAAGAGCACCGACGGCGGCGCCTCGTTCCAGACGATCGTGACCGACGGCTACACGCCGCCGGCCAACATCGGCCCGCGCTCGATCGAGTCCGGCGCCGGTCTCAACACGACGTACGAGGCCCTCACGCAGCAGGCCGTCGTCACGGCGACGACCGGTGAGACCGTCTTCGCCGGCCCGCGCGACGACCCGTTCTTCGTCGACCTCGGCGGCGTGTTCGACCTCGGCGGCATCCGGAAGCAGTTCGGCACCGACGGGACGCCCGGCGAGACGTCGAACCCGGCGCTCGCCCGTGACGCCGTGGCCGGCTACAATACCCACGCCCTCGTGCTCTCGATTCCCATCGAGATGCTCCAGAAGGACGGGATGTCGGCCGACGACGCGGACTCGATCCTCGACCCGGACTTCGTGATCGGCGTGTGGGCCTCGGCCTCGCGGCCGCAGTTCCTGAGCCTCTCGTCGGACCCCGACAACCCGGAGCCGCAGGTCTCGGGCAACTACATCCAGGTCTCGCGCCTCGGCATGCCGCTGACCAACGAGGCCGTCATCCCGATCGGGATGAAGGACCGCTGGAACTACACGTCGCCCTACGACGAGGGCGAGCAGGACTTTATCCAGTACCTCGCCAACCCGGAGCTGGGTCTCTACATGGGCAACGGCGCCTTCGGCGGCGCGGTCCCGGGCCTCTCCGACGACCTGTCGATCCAGATGAACGCGCTCGCGGGCGTCTTCGGCGACCTCGACGGTGACGGGAACGAGGGGTTCAACTTCAACACCAACTTCGGCGAGATCAACGACTCCGACGGCGTCTACGACATCGTCGAGGCGATCGTGGCCGGCGACGTGCCGGCGTCCTTCGTGGCCGGGACGGCGTTCGACGACAGCGTGGCCCCGCTGCGGCCGCTCGGCGACGGCAGCGTGACCGCGCTCGCCGGCGACAACCAGCCGCGGCTCGTGGACCTCTTCCCGATCTTCTACTTCGGCGTCCCGAACCTGGCGCCGTACCAGCTGCTGACCGGGAAGACGGGCGGCAACCCCCTCACCGAGGGCAAGCCGTTCATCCACAACTTCCTGCCCATCACGCAGACGCCCGACGGCGGGCTCTGGGGCGGCGACATGCTCCGCCTCAACATGGCCACGCCGACGACGGACCGCGCGTCGAGCGAGTTCACCGACTGGGCCCGCCTCGGGCTCATCCGCGCGGCGGCCATCGGCCTGACCGTGCCGGACTTCGCGAACACCGACGTCGAGTTCATCCCGCACATGGACGGCTTCCCGAACGGGCGCCGCCTCGAGGACGACGTGACCGGCATCGCGCTCCAGGCCGTCGGCGGCCTCGTGCTCACGGCCGTGGGCGTCCTGGAGGACGACTACACCGGGAGCGACTACATGGGCGCGCTCGTCACGCCGCAGACGCTCTCCGAGCTCGACTTCGTGGCCGGCCCGACCCGGAACGACGTCCCGCTCCGGACCGACTTCCCGTACCTCGCCAACCCGCACCGCGGGTACGACTACGTCCGCGACCAGACGCCGGGCGGCCCGCGCGCGCGCTTCGCCACGTCGAGCGGGATGGGCGTCGGCGCGCCGTCGGGGATGATCCTCGACCAGAGCTTCCCGAACCCGACCGCCGGCAACTCGACGGTCCGGTTCCAGCTCCCGCGCACGGCCTCGGTCCGCGTGGACGTGTACGACGTCCAGGGCCGCCGCGTCCAGACGCTCACCGACCGGCGCTATCAGCCGGGCGAGCACGACGTGGACTGGGACGCCTCCGGCCTCGCCACGGGCACCTACCTGTACCGCCTGATGGTGGACGGGGAACTCGTCGCGACGAAGCGGGCGACGGTCGTCCGATAGCGCTCGCGCGCTCACTCGGCCCGCCTCGGCGGGCCCGGGGGGGCGGAGCCGAACACGCTCCGCCCCCTCTTTTTCCCTCTCCAATCCCATCCCCATGACTTCTCGCACCGCCCGTCTCCTGGCCGCCGGACTCGTGCTGGCCGCCGTCGGCGTCGTCGGCACCCTGTGGCTCGACCGCGAGCCCGCGCCGCTGCCTGAGGACCACACCCAGGTCGCCCCCGGCGACCGCTTCGCCGACGCCGAGGAGGCCGTCGACTACTACCGCGCGCTCCTCCGCCAGGAGCCCGACGCCGTCGAGCCGCGCGTCCGCCTCGCCCACGCGCTCCTCCAACTCGGCGAGGAGCGGGGGACGCAGGCCGAGACGATCCCCGAGGCCGAGGAGCTCCTCGCCGAGGTGGTCGAGGTGGACCCCGGCCACTACTACGCGCGGACGCTCCAGGCGTCGCTGCTCAACACGCTCCACCGGTTCGAGGACGCGCGCGATCTCTCGCGCGAGCTCCTCGCTGAATACCCGCACCACGCCTACGTCCACGGGACGCTCATCGACGCGCTCGTGGAGCTGGGCGAGTACGACGAGGCCGTCCGCGTCTCGGACCGGCTCCAGGCACTGAAGCCGGGCCTCCCGGCCTACTCGCGCGCGAGCTATATCCGCGAACTCCACGGCGACACCGAGGGCGCCATCCAGGCCATGCGCCTCGCCGCCGACGCGACGCCGTATGGCCGGCCTGAGCGGGCCTGGGCGCTGTACCACCTCGCGGGCCTCTACCTCGGCGACGCCAAGGCCGACACGGCGGCGTTCCTCTACAGTGGCATCCTCGAAGAGAAGCCGGACTTCGTACCCGCGCTGGCGGGCCTCGGCCACGTCGCCCTCGTGAAGGGCGACGCCGAGGAGGCGGTCCGTCAGCTCGAGGAGGCCCGAGCGCTCGAGCCACTCGGGGTCGTCGACGAACTGCTCGTCGAGGCATACCTCGCCGTCGGTGACGAGGCGAAGGCCGAGGCCGCCGCTGGCCGCGTCCACGAGGCGCTCCTGGTCGCCCGAGGCTTCGGCGAGATCGTCGACATGGAGGAGGCCGACTTCCTGATCGACCGGGGAGAGGATCTGGAGCGATCGCTCCGGATGGCGAAGGAGCAGCAGGCCCGCCGGCCGGGCCACCTCCACGCGAACGAGACCTACGCCTGGGCGCTCCACCATGTCGGCCGCTCGGCGGAGGCCGTCCCCTACATCGAGCGCGCGATGCGGCTCGACACGGGCGACGCGATGGTCCACTACCGCGCCGCGCGGATCTACGAGGGCGCCGGCCAGCCCGCCGAAGCGGCCCGCCACCTGCGGATCGCGCTCGACGGCAACCTCTACGTCGAGAGCCCGAGCACGGCGGCCGAGGCGCAGACCCTC
Organism: Rubrivirga sp.; assembly: GCA_964229475.1. Classification (GTDB taxonomy): domain Bacteria; phylum Bacteroidota; class Rhodothermia; order Rhodothermales; family Rubricoccaceae; genus Rubrivirga. The sequence continues at coordinate 2,566 of CAXRFJ010000333.1, read as the reverse complement.
GTGGCGTCGCTCGGCACGGGCACCCCGATCCGCGCCACGTCGGCCACCCGCTAAATGCGCCGCGCCGCCACCCCGAGCCGGACCGTGCGCGCCCTGAAGGGCGTGCTGGTCGCGCTCGTGCTGGCGGGCTACGCCCTCGCGCTCGGGACGACGGCGTCGGGCGAGGGCCTCAAGCTGATTCCGCACCTCGCCCTCGACCACGCACCGACGGCGCCCGCTGCGCCGCACCTCGTGGGCGAGGAGGAGGGCGCCCGCGACGTGCTGCGGACGCTCCGGCCGAAGGCGCACGTCCACGACGGCCACGAGCACCGGCACGACGGGCACCCTCACGGCGCCGAGCCGGTCCGCGAGACGATCTACGTGCTGGCGACCCCGCCAGAAGCGCGCGGCCTCCACGAGCACGACGGCGCGTTCCACAGCCACGGGCCGACGCCGGACGACCGGGCCGCGCTCGTGACCGTCTCGCTCGACAAGCACCGGCTGCCGGCGACGCCCGCCGTCCCGGCGCCGGTGCTCGCGGCGATCCGCCTCGACGGCGAGCGGCCAGCTCCGCCCGCCTCGGTCGATCCCTCGGTAGAGACGCCGCCGCCGATTCGGCGCGGCTGAGCGCGCCCGCTTCGGCGGGTGCCCATCGACGCGGGCCAGACGTGGCCCGATCCGCCGCGCGTGGGCGCGGTGGTGCCCGCCGTGTGTCCGCACGGGGGCCTCCCTCTCTACCGACTCCCCTCGACCGATGCCCCTCCGTTCCTGCCGACTCGCGCGGCTCACGTTCTTCGCCGCCCTTCTCGCGGGCGCCGCCTCCGCCCAACCCGCCCGCCTCGCCGGCACCGTCATCGAGGCCGCCACGGCCCGTCCGCTGGCCGACGTCAACGTCGCCGTCGTCGGTACCGCGCTCGGCGCCGTGACCAACGCCGACGGCCGGTTCGCGCTCGACGTGCCCGCCGGTACGCACACGCTCCGCGCCTCGTCCGTCGGGTACGGTGACGCCGAAACGACCGTCGCCGTCGACGCAGGCGAGACGGCGCGGGTCGCGCTCACGCTCGTGTCGACGGACGCCGACCTGGGCGAGGTCGTGGTCGAGGGCCGATCCACGAACCTTGTGGGCGTGGCGACTGCGGCGTCGGCGGGGCTTGTCGGCCAGGAGCAGATCGCGGTTCGGCCGTTGCTCCGGGTGGGCGAGGTGCTGGAGACCGTGCCCGGCGCGATCGTCACGCAGCACAGCGGCTCGGGGAAGGCCAACCAGTTCTTCCTGCGCGGCTTCAACCTGGACCACGGGACCGACTTCGCGGCGTCGGTCGACGGCGTCCCGATGAACCTGCCGACGCACGCGCACGGGCAGGGCTACCTCGACCTCAACTTCCTGATTCCCGAGCTGGTCGAGGCGGTCGCCTTCGAGAAGGGGCCGCAGAACGCCGCGGCGGGCGACTTCGCGACGGCCGGTCGCGCCCAGATCCGCCTCGCCCGCCGCCTAGGCGCCGGCATCGCCGAGGCCGAGGCGGGGTCGGACGACTTCGTCGCCGCGCTCGTCGCCGATTCGTGGCGCGTCGGGAGGGGAGATGTGCTGGTCGCCCTGCGGGGCCAGGTCACCGACGGCCCGTGGGTCCAGCCCGAGAACGGGACGCTGGCGAGCGGCATGGTCAAGTACTCGACGGGGACCGTTCGGAACGGCGTCGAGGTGACGGCGATGGGCTACCACAACGACTGGACGGCGACCGACCAGATCGCCCGCCGCGCCGTGCCCGACCGCGTCTCGCGCTTCGGTACGCTCGACCCGACGAACGGCGGGACGACCGGGCGCTACACGCTCGCCGGTACGTGGCGTCAGTCGTCGGACACCGGGCGCCGGACGCGGGCGACGGCCTACGCCGCGGCCTACCACCTCGACCTGTTTTCCAACTTCACCTACTTCTTGGACGACCCCGACCAGGGCGACCAGTTCGAGCAGGCCGACCGGCGGGCGTACGCGGGCGCTGACGTCGCGCATACGTGGCGCATGAGCGGACTCGGCCGGGCGAGCGAGACCGTGCTCGGGGCGGACGTGAGGCACGACCAGATCCTCGGCGTCGGCCTGTTCCGGACGTCGCAGAGGGAGCGGATCGGGACCGTCCGCGACGACGAGGTCGCGCAGACGCGCGGTGGCGTCTACGTCTCGAACGAGACGCGCTGGACCGACTGGCTCCGCACGACGCTCGGCCTCCGCGGCGACGTCTACGCGTTCAGCGTGACGAGCGACCGCGAGGCCAACTCGGGCGGGGAGACCGACGCGATCGCCAGCCCGAAGGCCGGCCTCGTGCTGGGGCCGTGGGCGGAGACGGAGGTGTACCTCAACGCCGGTCTCGGCTTCCACAGCAACGACGCGCGCGGGACCGTCATCACGGTCGACCCGGCCTCGGGCGAGGCCGTCGCCCCCGTCGACCCGCTCGTGCGGACGCGCGGCGCCGAGCTCGGCCTGCGGACGGCGGCCCTCGACGGGCTCCAGTCGACGGTCGCGCTGTGGGCGCTCGGGCTCGACTCCGAGCTCGTGTTCGTCGGCGACGCGGGCGGGACGGAGCCGAGCGACGCCAGC
>CAXRFJ010000332.1:0-12831 GCA_964229475.1 Rubrivirga sp. | reverse complement strand
GGGACGGGGGCCGCCATCATCTCCCCGGCGGAGGGCCCTGCGTGCCACGACCACGTCGGCGTGGTGATGAAGGACTCCGGCGGCGTCGGGAGCCGCCGGGGCGACCCGGGCGTCCGGCTTTTCCTCGGCTCGGACGCCCTGGTCTCGAACTCGGTGCCCGCCCTGTTCGGCGTGATGATGGGCGTCCAGGCCGCCTACCCGACCGCGTTCCCCAGCGCGCACGCCTGCGGAGAGGCGTGCTGGGTCCGGTTCGGGACGGCCTTCGGGTTCGCCCGCTGGTGGCTGTGGCAGACCCAGCGGCTGCGGCCCGAGCCGAAGGTCCGGTTCGGCCGCCCGCTCGTGACTGGGGGCGAGCTGTCGGACCTCCCCGACGGCGCGCACACCGGCGAGTTCTGGGAGGAGATCGCGCGCTACATCGGCTGGCACCACGAGACGCCGTGGGAGCCGATGGACGGGTTCGCCTACGCCGCCGACCTGTTCGAGGCGCTCGACCGCGGCGCGGAGCCGATGGCCGCCGTCGAGCGCGTCCTCGGCGACGAGAAGTGGCGGATCGGCGTGTTCAACTACGGCCCGAACCGGGTGCCCAGCGCGGCCTCGATGGCGTACTCCGCGTTCGTCGCGGGCACGAGCCGGAACCGCCAGCTGGCGGAGCTGGAGGAGCCGATGCACGTCCCGGTCGGCGAGGCCGTCCGGCGGCGCGTCACGGGCCACCCGCCGCTCGCCGTCGTCCGCATCCCGGTCACGATCGGGCGCGAGCTGGCCGACGCCGCGCTGTCGGTCCGCGTCGAGGACGCGACGGGCTCGATCTCGTACAACGTGGTCCCGCAGCAGGGCTTCGCCCTGTTCGACCAGCGGATCGACCCGGCGGAGGGCCGGTTCGACTACGGCTCCAGCACCGGGGCCCTCTGCCCCGACACGTCGGGCCCGTGCGCCTTCGACGTCGTGGTCGCCAACTCGCACCCCGAGGCCGCCGCCCGCACGACGCCGCAGAGCTACACGGTCGTCGTCGAGGCCCACGAGACGTGCCGCCTCGGCGACGGCGTCCGCGGGGCCACCTACGCCGTCGCCGGCCCGCGCCCGGACGGCAGCGGCCGGGGGACGATCGCGCGGATCGACCTCGACCTCCCGCGCTCGGTCCGCGACCGCGGCGCCAATCCCATCGACGGGCAGGTCTCGCTCGAGGCCGGCCCGATGCCCGTCGCCACGGGCTTCCGCGCGCGCCTCGCGTGCGACGGCGGCGGGTTCCGCCTGACCGACGTGACGTTCTCGAACCCGATGTTCGAGGGCCTCGCCGGCCCCCTCGCGGCCTCGCTCCGCGGCCCGACCCTGTCGTTCCCGCCCACCCTCGAGGTCGGCGACCGGCTAGAGGACGTGGTGACGCGCGCCGCGTTCGACGTCGGCGGCGAGACCGCGACGACGGCCCGCGGGCGCCTCTACGACCTCCGCGTGACCGACCGGCTGACGCACGACGTCGAGGGCCTCGGCCCCATCGACGTGTGGCGGATCGAGGGCCGCTCGCGCTCCGAGATGCAGATGGAGGACGGGACCGTCGCCGCCCTCGAAGGCGCCGGCGCCGAGTTCGAGGGCGACCTCGAGGGGCCCGTCCAGGAGGGCATGCGCGACGCGGGGTTCGGGGCGATCCGGCAACGCCGCGCGGCGGCCGAGCAGCTGGTCGGCCAGCTGGAGGGCGACGACGACCCGCCCGTCGTGATCCTCTTCTCGCCGGCCTACGGCGCCGTCGAGACCACGACCGGGTCGGGCGCACAGGCCGTCACGTCGCGCCTCGAGGCGCTCCGCATCGAGGCCGAGACCGACTGACCCCGCGAGCCGGTCCCCTCCGCCGCGGCGCCGAGGCGGAGGAGGGCGGCGGTTCGGGCGGCGTCGCCTCCCTTCGCGGGCGGCGCGGGCGGGGGCCGCGCCGCCCGTCAGCCCGTGGCCCCATGCGCGCTCTCGTCGTCCCGCTCGCCCTCGTCCTCGCGGCCCCGGCGGTCGCCCAGCCGACGGCCCCCGCCAGCGCGCCGGCGGGCGACTGCCCGTACCCGGTCCTCTTCCTCCACGGGTACACCGGCAGCCAGAGGAGCTGGGACCCGTTCCTCGTCACGGAGCCCGACGTCGCCGGCCTCTGGGGCCCACGCGCCGACGTGTTCCACGCCGTCCTCAACGCGTACGAGAACGAGGAGCGGATCGCCGGGCCCGACGGCGTGCTCGACACCCCCGACGACGACGTCCTCATCCACTTCGCGAACGAGGACAACACGATGGCCCCGGGGTGCCTCTACGCGATCAACTTCGAGAACTGGTGGAACGAGGACCCCGCGAACCCGCTCCTCGAGGTCAACGGGGGCGGGTCGCCGGGCGGCCTCTTCGCCTCGGAGTCGGACTCGAACGAGGAGGCGGCGATGAAGCAGGGCTACGCGGTCGGGCGGATGGTCGGGCGCGTGCTGGCGGCGAACCCGGGCAAGGACCGCGTGGTGCTCGTCGGGCACTCGATGGGCGGGCTCGCGGCCCGCGAGTACCTCCAGCGGCGGACCGAGGCGGGCGCGCCCGCGTGGTGGGTCGAGCCCGACGCGCCGGGCGGCCACCGCGTGGCCCGGCTGCTCACGGTCAGCGCGCCGCACCGGGGGAGCAACTTTTTCGGCAACCCCTTCCTCCAGGACGACGACCCCGCGCCGCCGTTCGACGGGACGCCGGACATCAACGCGGCGGCCACGCGCGACCTCCGCTACAACTACTTCTGCCTGTTCTGCTCCAGCCCGGGCCCCTACCTGTTCTCCGGCCGCGAGGGCAACGGGATCGGCTGGCACACCGACGACATCAACCTCGACGGCGACGAGGACGACATGATCGTCGGGATCAACGTCGACGGGCGGGACCAGGGCTTCGACGACCCGTGGGACGGCACGACCGACAACCCGGCCATGCCGCTCCCACTCGACGTCCGCTACACGTGGCTGACGAGCGACGTCGGCTCGTCGGGCGACCTCGTCGTCGACCTCCAGCGCCAGTGGCTCTTCGACGGGCCGGTGCCGGCGCCGTCGAACGGGACGCCCTACGCCCTCACCGACACGCTCTTGACCGACGTCTACCACCTCGACCTCCAGGAGGACACCGACGCCGTCGTCCGTGGGCTCGACGAGCCCGACACGCCCGACCTCGCCTACCGCATCGCGCCCGGCCGGACGTACGCGGGCACGGCCACGGTCCGCTCGGCCGGCGTCCCCGACGGCGCGCCGACCCGCGACCCCGACTGGTACGTGCTCGAGACGTCGGGCCGCGGCGTCCACGTCGCGCTGGCGCCGACGCCGGGTCTCTCGGGCCGCCTCGACGTGTTCACGGGCCTGCCCGACGGCGGCGCGGGCGGCTTCGCACCGGACCCGCTCCTGGGCAGCCGTCCGTTCGACGGGAGCGGCGCCGCGGTCGCCGTGCGCGCCGCGACGGCGCCCGGCACGCACTACGTCCGCGTGACGCACGAGGGCGTGGGCCCGTCCGACTGGCGCCAGCCGTACCGGCTGACGGTGACGGCCGCCGCGCCTCCGGTCCGCCCGTCCACGCGGGCGAGCGCGGCGGCGTTCGGGCTCGACCGGCCTGCGCCCAATCCCGTCCGTGACCGGACCCAGATCCGCTACGCCCTGGCAGCGCCCGGCGACGCGACGCTGGCCGTGTTCGACGCGCTCGGCCGGCGCGTGGCGGTGCTGGCAGAGGGGCCGCACGCCGCGGGCGCGCACCGGGCCACGTTCGAGGCCGGCGGCCTCCCGTCCGGCGTCTACCTCGTCCGCCTCGACGCGGGCGCCGAGGCGGCCGTGCAGCGCGTGGTCCTCGCCCGCTAGCTCGACAGCACGCGGACGGTCACGAGCAGCTGCCCCACGTGCCGCTGGCTGTGCTCGGCGGCGTGGACGAGCAGGCCGAGCACGGTCGAGGGAAGCCGCTTCCGCCCGACGCCCCGCGCCTCGGTGAGCGCCGCGGGGTCGGTCGCGCGGAGCTGGGCGAGCGCCGCGTCGACGCGGGCGGCGAAGGCGTCCGCCAGCCCGGCGGGCGTGAGCGCGTCGTCGGGGACGCCCTCGGCGCGGAGCGCGGCGAACTGCGCGTCGGAGAGCGCCTCGCCGCGGGCGTAGGTCAGCATCCGGTCGAGGACGCCGTCGAGGTGCTGGAGGTGGAAGCCGGCCGAGGCCGCGCCGCCCGGCCGGTCCCAGAGGCGCCCCGGCGGGAGGTCGGCCGCGAGGGCCGCGGCGTCCTCCCGCGCCTGGAGCAGCGCGTGGGCGACGGGCTGGAGCAGGGCCGGCACGCCGTCGACGGGGCCGCGGAGCCAGACTTCGGGGCGAGGGGCGCTCATGGTGTGTCGCGAGTCTCGTGCAGCGTGACGGGAGGGCCGATCACGCAAGACGAACCACGCAACGGCCTCACGCCAGGTTGTGGAAGACGCGCTGGACGTCCTCGTCGCCCTCGATCTTGGCCACCAGCTCGAGCACGGCGTCGGCCTGCTCGTCGGGCAGCTCGGTCGTGGTCGACGGGACGTACTCGACCTCGGCGGCGATGGGCTCGATGCCGCGCGCCTCGAGGGCCCGCTGCATCTGGCCGAAGTCCGAGAACGCGCACCGCGCGAGGAGCGCGTCGCGGCCGTCCTCGGTCGTCGTCTCGTCGAGCTCCTCGAGCCCCTCGTCGATGAGCTCGAGCTCGAGCTCGTCGCGGTCGCCGACGGTCGCCGGGTCGAGCGTGAACGCGCCCATCTTGGTGAACTGGAACGCGACGGAGCCGCTCGTGCCGAGGTTGCCGCCGCCGCGCGAGAGGAGGGCCCGGAGGTTGGCGACGGTCCGGTTCACGTTGTCCGTCGCGGCCTCGACGAGGAGCGGGACGCCGTGCGGCCCGTAGCCCTCGTACAGGACCTCGTCGTAGCTCGCGGTGTCCTTGCCGAGGGCCCGCTTGATGGCCGCGTCCACCTTGTCCTTGGGCATGTTGACGCCCTTGGCGTTCTGGACGGCCCGGCGGAGCTGGGGGTTGAGGTCGGGGTCCGGCCCCCCGGCCTTGACGGCGATGACGATGTCCTTCCCGATGCGGGTGAACTGCTTCGCCATCCGGTCGTAGCGCGCGAACATCGTGTGCTTGCGCTTCTCGAACATGCGGCCCATGCGTGCGGGGGGCGTGGTGAGGCGCGGAAGCTAGCGGCGCGCCCGTGGAGCGCCCGCGAATCGGACGCGGTCGGGCCCGCCTCGGCCCCAGGGCGAGGGCGGTGACGGGCGGTTGTCGGCCGCCGGGGCTACCCTCCGGCGTCTTCGCCACCCCGCCCATGTCCGACCTCAAGACCCGGCCCACCGGCGCGTCCGTCGACGCCTTCCTCGACGGGCTCGACAGCGAGCGCCGCCGCGACGAGTCCCGCCGCCTCGTCGAGATCCTCCGCGACGTGACCGGCGAGGAACCGGCGATGTGGGGCGAGTCGATCGTCGGGTTCGGCACGTACCACTACCGCTACGCCTCGGGCCGCGAGGGGGACTGGATGCGGCTCGGGTTCGCCCCTCAGAAGCGGCACCTCGCGCTCTACTGCATGGGCGGGACCGCGGACGCGCACGCCGACGTCCTGGCGCGCCTCGGCCCGCACCGGACCGGCTCGGGCTGCGTCTACGTCACGCGCCTCGACGCGGTCGACGAGGGCGTGCTGCGCGAGCTGTTCGAGGCCAGCCTCGCCCGGCTTGCGGCGACCTCCGACGGCGGACCCGCCCCGGGCTCAGCGGGCCGAGCGGCGCGGCGGGCGCCACCCGGAGGCCGCCCGCCGCGCCGCGTTCGGCTCGGTGTGGGGCGGCGGCCCGGCCGCGCCGTCGCCCGAGGTGGGCGCGCTCGGTTCCGGGCGGGCGGGCGGATCGGCGGGGGGCGCCGCGGCGATCCCGTCGCGGAGCTCGGTGAGCAGGCGGAGCAGGCCCTTCCGGTTCTCGATCGTCCGGTAGACCACGAGGGTCGCCTGGGCCGCCAGCGCGCGGCACTCGATGACGGCGAGGTTGCCGTAGGCCACCTCCGACATGGCCTTCGTGATCTTGGCGTGGTCGTCCTTGACCGACTGGCGGTAGTCGGCGTAGGCGCGGGCCGTGTCCTCGTCGAGCTCCACGCCGTGCGCGCCGAAGAACGCGTCCACCCGGCCGACGACGTCGAGCGCCTCCTGGAGCAACAGGCTCGCCGTGTGCGTCGACGACAGCGCCACGGCCCGGTGCTTCTCGCGCTCGAGCCGCCGGTTCTCGGCGAACACCAGGGCCGCGAAGACGAAGCTCGCGACGGAGACGAGGAGGGCGATTGCCGCGGTGAGCACGGGCATCGGAGACCACCCGAAGGCGTGTCGATTCAATCCCGTAGCGTACTCGGCGACTGGCCCTTCCGCAACCCCGAGATCTCCCCACTCTCGCCGCGGGGCCGGGCTCGCCTCAGCAGGCCGGCGTCACCGGAACGCCGCCGACGCGGACCAGCCGGTCCGCGCGGACCTCGGCGCCGGTCCCGAGGCGGACCCAGTCGGCCCCGCCGCGGGCGTACACGTCGGCGATGGTCGTGCGCGCCCGGCGCTCGGCGTCGCCGACGCGCCAGACGACCTCGACCCTGTCGCCGCGGACGGCCCAGTGCTCGAGCCGGTCGTGGACGCCGCACGCGACGAGCGTGTAGCCGGCGGCGTCGCTCACGCCTCGCCGGGCGCCTGGCCGAGCACGTCGAGCGGGATGAGCTCGAGGTGGATGCCGTTGTCGCCGGGGTAGCTCGACGTGTGGGCGACCTCGTTGGTCCAGATCTCGTCCGGGATGCCACCCGGGAAGGCGTCGCACTGCGGGTCGGCCTCGGCCTGGCGGTCGAGGTGGGTGCAGGCGGTGCACTGGGGCTGCGGGGCGATCATGGCGGTGTGGGGTGGGCGGGGCGGAGGGTACCCATCGGCCGGCCGACCTGATCCGGAGGCGGGCAACATTAGAACCGGTCCAGATCAAGCGGGAGCGGCGTTCCGGGTCGGGAACGGCCCGTGCCGGCGGGCGCCCCGCGCCACCGCGACGACCACGCCCAGCGCGCCGACGACAAGGGCGCCGAGGAGCGTCGCGCGGTCCGGGTGGGCCGCGCCGATCGCGGCGAAGGCCCAGAGCACGACGAGCGCCGCGGCCACGTCGCCGGTCCGCGCCAGCCACGCGCCGGCGACGGCGGCGACGGTGAGGACGAGGGCGACCGGCCAGGCCGTCCCGGCCGGGGTCCAGCCGAGGTCGCGGAGCCAGATCGTGAGGTTCAGCGGCGCGGCGACCGTCAGCCACGCGAGGAACAGGGCCACGGGCACGCCCAGCCACCACCGCTCGGCGCCGCGCAGGCCCATCCGGTCGAGGCGGACGTAGAGCCACACGAGCGAGACCAGGATGCCCCCGATCACGAGCGCCGCCAGCCCGAACCGCCCGGTCAGCCACGGGATCTGCCAGAGCCCGTTGAGCAGGTTGGCCGCGACGAACGGCGCGCCGAGGCCGTCGTAGCGAGGGCCGCGCCGGGCCGGGAGCGCCTGCCACGCGGCGGCCGCCAGCACGCCGACGAAGATGACGGGCCAGATGGAGAACGCCCAGCCGGCCGGCGTGACCGGCGTCGGGCTCGCGTCCGAGACGGCGCCGGTCGGCGTGCCGAACAGGGCGCCGGCGCCGGCGAGCGCGTTGAGGCCCACGTTGACGAGGGCGGCGAGGACGACGGCGAGCTGGCGGGGGAGGCCGCGCATGACGGTCGGAGTGGGGGATCCCTCTACTCCGGCCGGCGCGGCGGGCTCCGGCGGATCGGCCGGGAGGGTCGCCCGTTGGCCCTCCCCCCTCCCTGGCCCCTCCGCCCCCATGCTCCACCTTTCCGACCTCACCCCCGGCGACCGGGACCAGATCCGGACCGACGTCCGCATCGCGCTCGTCGGCGGCGTCGTGGCCGCCCTCGTCATGGGCGCCATCGTGTTCGTCGTCGGGAGCGTCAACAGCGGGCAGGCGCGGGCGCTCCTGGAGGCCTCGCTGCCCACCACGCGGTTCCTCGCCTCCGGCGTCATGACGGTCAGCGCGACGACGCTGGCGCTCATGCTCACGCTCCTCAGCCTGAGCACGGGGCTCGACCGCGAGATCAAGCGGAGCCACTACGAGCGGATCCGCCAGATCGCCCTCGTCGACGTGGTCGCGTTCGTGGCGGCGACGCTCCTGCTCGTCGTCCTCGTGGTGCCGCTGGGCGACGCGACGGAGATCCCGGCGGCGTGGTACGTCGGGATCTACTACGCCGTCTCGCTGCTGGCAGCGGCCATCGGCGGCGTGCTCGTGGCCGTGATGCTCCTGCTCTACGCGGCCGTCCGCGACCTCATCGGCGTGCTCACCGGCGACGACGACAACCCGCTCGTGGCCGACGACGAGGACCGCCCGCGGAGCGCCGAGGCGGCCTAGGCTCTGTCTCGTGATTCGGAGAGCCTAGGTGAACGCCTCGGCTACGAGCGCCTCGGCGAGGTCGTAGGCGTCGGCCGCGGCCGTGAGCTTGCCGAAGGCGTCCTCGAGCGAGCCGCCGCCGCCGGACGCCGTGATCTCCTCGGGCGAGCCGGTCTGGAGGATCTGCCCGTCGCGGATGACCACGACGAGGTCGGCCACCTTCTCGACGGCGTCGAGGAGGTGCGACGAGTAGAAGACCGTCCGGCCCCGGGCCGCGAGCGTGCGGAGGAGCGCGCGCGTCTGGAGCACGGCGTGGGCGTCGAGCCCCCCGAGCGGCTCGTCGAGCAGGAGCACCGGGGGGTCATGGAGGAGCGCGGCCGAGATGAGGACCTTCTGCTTCATCCCCTTCGAGAAGCCGACCATCGAGCGGTCGGCGTCGCCGCTGAGGCCCCAGAACGCGAGGTGGGCCGCCGAGCGCTCGCGGATCCGGGCCTCGTCGAGCCGGTGCATCCGGCCGATGAACGTGAGGTACTCGTTGGGGGTGAAGCTCTCGTAGACGTGGCCGTGCTCGGGGACGTACCCGAACCGCCGCTTGGCCTCGACGGGGTCCGCCACGACGTCGACGCCGCCGACCTCGACGCGCCCGGCGTCGGGCGGGAGCGCGCCGGTGAGCAGGCGCATGGTCGTCGTCTTGCCGGCCCCGTTCGGCCCGACGTACCCGGCCACGACGCCGTCGCCGACCTCGAACGTGACGCCGTGGAGGATCTCCGTGCCGTCGATGGCGACGCGGACGTCGGTGACCTGGATCATGGGAGACTGGAGGGACTGGGGATTCGGGACTGGGGGCTAGGGGGTGCGAGCGCACAGTCCCCAGTCCCTACGTCGCCAGTCCCTAGCCGGGAGGCCACTGGAAGTCGCGCCCGCCGAGGAGGTGGACGTGGAGGTGGAACACGGTCTGCCCCGCGCCCTCGCCGTTGTTGACGATCAGGCGGTAGTCGCTGAGCCCCTCCACCTCGGCGACCTTCCGGGCGACCGTGAACAGGTGCCCGACGACGGGCTCGTCCTCCGGCTCGACGGCGTCAGCCCGCGGGATCGGCTTGCGGGGGACCACGAGGACGTGCGTCGGCGCCTGCGGGTGGATGTCGCGGAAGGCCACGGCGCGGTCGTCCTGGTAGACGACGTCGGCCGGGATCTCGCCGTCGGCGATCTTCTGGAAGAGCGTTTTGTCGGAGTCGGCCACGGGCGGGGTATCGGCGGGGCGGGGGGCAAGCTAACCGGGCCCGCCCTCCGCCACGCCCTGAGCGCACGGGGCCTCCCGCGCCCGGCCGGGTCCGTGATGAACGAGGGCTGGCCCAGGAAAGGGAGGGGGGCGCATCTCCCCGTCCGTGTCCTACGTTCCATGCCGGTCCCGCCGATCGAGGCATGCGCACGTCGCCGGTCCACCCCGTCACGCTCCGGTTCCGCGACCCGGCCACCGAGGCCGACTTTCTCACGACCTACGAGGCGCGGTCGCGGCCGCTCGTCCGCGCCGCGCTGTGGCTCGGCCTCGTGCAGTACGGCGCGTTCGGCTGGCTCGACCAGTGGGTCGCGCCGGCGGCGTTCGGCGAGGTCCGGGCAGTGCGGGTGGCCGTGTGCGCCGTGGTGGCCGTCGGGATCGCGGCGACGTACCTCCCGCGCCTCCGGCGGTGGGTCCGGCCGGCGGCGACGGTCGCGCTGGCGGGCGGGCTCGGCGTGGTGGCGATGGAGTGGGCCGTCCAGCACGCCGTCCACGCGACGCCGGTGCGCCTGGAGCCGCGGGGGCTCCTCATCCTCGACGGCTACTACTACAGCGGGATGATGCTCATCCTGATCTACGTCCACGTGCTGCTCCGGCTGCGGTTCGTGGTGGCGTCGGCGATCGGGGGGCTGCTGGTGGCGCTGTACCTGGCGGTGGCCGCGCTCCACACGCCGGGGCTCTACCTCGCCAACGCCGCCCAGTTCTTGCTGTCGACCCAGTTCAGCGGGATGGTCGCGTCGTACGCGCTGGAGCGGTACGCGCGGTTCGAGTTCGCGCACGCGCGCCGGCAGGCCGAGAGCCACGCCGTGCTCCAGACGGCGCTCGACCGGCTGACGGCGGCGCAGGACCGGCTCGTCCACGCCGAGAAGATGGCGTCGCTGGGGCGCGTCACGGCCGGCGTGGCCCACGAGGTCCAGAACCCGCTCAACTTCGTGACCAACTTCGCGGCGCTGGCCGGCGAGCGGGTCGACGAGCTCCGGGCCCACCTCGGCGAGCTCGACGCCGAGGCGGCCGAGGCCCTCGACGACATCGCGCTCGGCGTGGCGAAGGTGGCCGAGCACGGGGCCCGCGCGAGCGGCGTCGTCCGGAGCATGCTCGAGCACAGCCGCCGCGGGCCGGCGACGCGGGCGGCCGTCGACCTCAACGCGCTCGTCCGCGAGCACGCGGCGCTGGCCGAGCACGCCGCCGCGGCCCGCGGCGGCGAGGCGCCCCCGGTCGCGCTCGACCTCGACCCGGCGGTGGGGGCCGTCGTGGTGGCGCCGGCGGACCTCGGGCGCGTCGTGCTCAACCTGCTCGCGAATGCGGCCCACGCGCTCGGTCAGCGCCCGGACTCGCCCGACGGCCCGCCGCTCACGGTCGCCACGCGCCGACGCGGCGAGACGGTCGAGATCGAGGTGGCCGACCGCGGCGTGGGGATGCCGGCCGACGTCGCCGCGCGGGCGCTCGAGCCGTTCTTCACCACCAAGCCGACGGGGCAGGGGACCGGCCTCGGCCTGTCGCTGGCCTACGAGATCGTGACCGAGGGCCACGGCGGCGAGCTCACGCTGGCGTCGGCCGAGGGCGAGGGGACGACGGTCCGGGTGGCGATCCCGGCCCCGCTCGCGGACGGCGCGGCCGCCGCCGAGGCGGAGGGCGGCTTGGCCTCCGTCCCGGCCTGACCCTGGGCCGTCTCCGGGGCGAACGTGGCCCGGAGAATGGTGCGGTTACAGGAGGTTAGGCGTCAGGAGGCGATGTACTTTCGCCCCGATAGCCCCGCTGATTGAGGTCGACGTAGAGCCGAGTGGTGGTGGAAGTCGCGGGGTGTGCGCCGACAGACGGATTCCACTCTTCGGCTCGGGGCCGCGTCACGTTAGAGCGGGCACCGGGCTATCCACACCGGGCGTGATTGACCCCGCCACCCGGCGCCTCATCGTCGAGGACTACCTCCGGCACGACGCCCCGATCAAGGAGATCGCGGCGCGCTACAACGTCAGCCTCGCCTCAGTCACCCGGATCCTCGCCCAGTACCGGCGGACGGGGAGCCCCGACCGGAACGGCCCCGGACCGGGGCGGCCGCGGCGCGTCGGCCCGGAGGCCGAGGCGTTGTTCGCGCGGTGGGCCTGCGAGGATCCCCAGCCCACTCAGGCCGAAATGGCCCGCCGATACGTGGCGGAGTTTGGGGAGCCCATCAGTCAGCAGACGGTGAGCGCCCTGCTCCGGAAGCTGGGGGTCAATCGTGGGGCTCGGAGGGCCGGGAGGAGGGGGGCGTCAGAATAAATTGTATGATGGTCATAATAGGCTGTAGCAACAAAACGCTGTTGCAATGTGTTTGCATTTGTTTCCAACTTGGTGGTGTGCTCGCAGGTCAGATGGGGCGGGCACACCGGCTGCAGGCCGGTCCGTAACCGGGCGCGACCCTCGTGCTCACCACTCTTCCCTAGCGCCTCGTGCGCACGCATTGATGAATAAATTTCTTATGGCCGCCGCGGCGGTCGCCTTCGCTCCCGCTGCGCTCGCGCAGGCCCCCGGCGGCTACGACACGCCGGTCCTCTCGGGGCAGACCGCCAACCCGTCGGCGTTGACGACGGCGTACTACGGCCAGAACCAGGCCGGCGCCCCCGCATTCACGACGCAAGGCGCGTACTTCGGGGCCGTCCAGGGGAGTAGCTCGCAGGCCGTGGCCCTGACCATTGAGCCGTTCTCGCACGTCCAGCTGCTCAACGAGGGCGACGCCACGCTGACGGTCGATCCGGGCGGCTCCGGCAACAACCAGGTCCAGTACAACAACGTCCTCCGCTACGGGACGAACCGGGCCGTCTCCGAGGACAACGAGGTCCTGGTGAACGTCCTCTCGCCCAACGGCTCGGCCGACTTCGACGAGCTGAACTTCCTCGTCCGGACGCGCCTGTTCGGGACCAACACGGTCAACGTGCTCGACATCGCTCAGGGAGGGAGCGCGGGCTACTTCCACGGCGCGTACGGCGCGTTCAACTACGGCAACTACGGTACGAACGAGCGCCTGTTCATCCAGCAGTTCGGGCAGGTGGTCGCGGAGGTGCCGATCCGCTACGACATCACGGTGTCGGACGTCGCCGTGCAGGGCGATCGCGACTTCGACGTGACGTTCACCATCAACGGTGGCGGCTCCGAGATCCCGCTCTAGGGACTAGGACTCGTCTCCCATCGGCGGCCCCGGGTCTGAGGCCC
>CAXRFJ010000331.1:0-5188 GCA_964229475.1 Rubrivirga sp. | reverse complement strand
CCCCGAGGCGCAGGCCGCGGCCGTCGACGACCAGGTCGCCGGGATCGACGCGCAGCTGGACGGGCTCCGCGACCGGATCGACCGCGCCCGGATCGAGAACCCGACGCTGGGGACGGTCCTCACGGTGCTGGCCGAGGCCGGCGAGACGGTCCGCACCGGGAGCCCGCTCTACACCGTCGCCGACCTCTCGGCGCTCACGCTCCGCGCCTACGCCACCGGGGACCAGCTCCCCCGCCTCCGCCTCGGCGGCCCCGTGGAGGTCCTCGTCGACGACGGCGCGGGCGGCCTCCGCGCGCTCCGCGGGGCGGTCACGTCGATCGCCTCCGAGGCCGCGTTCACGCCGACGCCCATCCAGACGCGCGACGCGCGGGCGGAGCTGGTCTACGCCTTCGACGTCCGCGTGCCCAACCCCGACGGCGTCCTGAAAGTGGGGATGCCCGGCGAGGTCCGCTTTCTCGACTCGCCCCGCGAGCGCGGCGAGATCGCCCGTTGACGTGTTCGTCGCGTGCTCCATCGATCCGATCCGGTCACCCCCTCCCATCGGGAGGGGGCCGGGGGGAGGGCGCTCGGCTCCGACGCTGTGGTCGGGGTGGGACGCCCCCCACCCCGCACGGGGGGAGGGGACGGGGCGCAGTGCGTCGCCGCCGCTCCCATGACCGACCGCGCGCCCGCCACCGTCGAGGTCCGCGGCCTCGAAAAACGCTACGGCGGCACCGTCGCGCTCGACGGCGTGTCGCTGGCGGCCGCGCCCGGCGAGCTGTTCGGCGTCATCGGGCCCGACGGCGCCGGCAAGACGACGCTCTTCCGGATCCTCGTGACGGTGATCCTCGCCGACGCCGGCACCGCCACGCTCGACGGCCTCGACGTCACGGCCGACTACCGGGAGGTCCGCCGCCGCGTGGGCTACATGCCCGGCCGGTTCTCGCTCTACCCCGACCTCACGGTCCGCGAGAACGTCGAGTTCTTCGCCTCCGTCTTCGGGACGACCCTCGAGGCGGAGTACGCCCAGGTCGCGCCGATCTACTCCCAGATCGAGCCGTTCGCCGGCCGGCGCGCGGGCGACCTCTCGGGCGGGATGAAGCAGAAGCTGGCGCTCACGTGCGCCCTCGTCCACCGCCCCCGCGTCCTCGGCCTCGACGAGCCGACGACCGGCGTCGACGCGGTCGCCCGGGTCGAGTTCTGGGACATGCTCGACGCCATGACCGCCGCCGGCATCACGACGCTCGTCTCGACGCCCTACATGGACGAGGCCGCGCGCTGCGACCGGATCGCGCTGCTCCAGGAGGGCCGGCTCCTCCGTCCGCCCGACACGCCCGAGGCCGTCGCCGCCAGCTACGGCGCCCCGCTGGCGCGAGTCCGCGCCGACGGCGACCGGGCCGCGCTCCTCCGGTCGCTCCGCGCGCTCGACGGCGTCGTCCGCGCCGACGTGTTCGGCGAGTGGGTCCACGTCACCGGCGACGCCACCGAGGCGGGCGCCCTCGCCGACACGGTCCGGCGGTCGCTGGAGGGCGAGGGGTGGGACGGCGTCGTCGCCGAGCCGGCCGAGCCGTCGGTCGAGGACGTGTTCATGGCGCGGATGGGGGAGAGGAGCGCGCGACTGGATGAGCCCGCCTCGGGGAAGCGATGAACACCTCTCCTCGTGTCATCCTGAGCGGAGCCGCGCAGCGGCGCGGTCGAAGGATCTCCGTAGGGCGCAGCGTTCGGGAGAGCACACGAACGGCGTGCCCGCCGGAAATCCTTCGACTGCGCTCCGGGCTGGCGCCCTCCGCTCCGCTCAGAAGCTGTCTGGGGAATCGAGACGTGCCCTCTCCTCACATGAGGAGGGGGACAGGGGGTGGTCCCGAGGAGGTCGCCGGCGCTCAACTCGTCCACCACCCCTGTCCCCTCCTGACCAGGAGGGGGACGTCGCAGAAGGCGGTCTGCTTCCCCAAACAGTCTCTCAGGATGACACAGTCCGACGGGGTCGCATCCACGCGCCATGTCTGACCGCGAGCCCTCGATCCCGCAGGACGACGCGGCCGTGTGGGCGCGCGGCCTCACCCGGACGTTCGGCGACTTCACGGCCGTCGACGCCATCACGTTCGCCGTCGCGCGGGGCGAGGTGTTCGGGTTCCTCGGCGCCAACGGGGCCGGCAAGACGACGGCCATGAAGATGCTCACCGGCCTCCTGGCGCCCTCGGCCGGCGAGGCGCGGACGGCCGGGCACGACGTGGCGACCGAGCCCGAGGCCGTCAAGCGGAGGATCGGCTACATGAGCCAGCGGTTCGCGCTCTACGACGACCTCACGGTCCGCGAGAACGTCCGGTTCTTCGGCACGGTCTACGGCCTGCGCCGTCCCCAGATCGAGGGCCGGATGGCGGCGACGCTCCGGCGGCTCGGGATGGAGGCGATGGCCGGCGAGCGCGTCGGGCGGCTGCCGCTGGGGTGGAAGCAGAAGCTGGCGTTCGCCGTCGCGCTCCTCCACGGGCCCGAGGTCGTCTTCCTCGACGAGCCCACGGGCGGCGTCGACCCCGTCACGCGGCGGCAGTTCTGGGAGATGATCTACGCCGCCGCCGAGGCCGGCACGACCGTCTTCGTCACGACGCACTACATGGATGAGGCCGAGTACTGCGACCGCGTCTCGATCATGGTCGCCGGGCGGATCGCCGCGCTCGGCACGCCGGCCGAGCTCAAGCGCCGGGTCGGCGCGGACTCGATGGACGCCGTGTTCCTCACCCTCGCCCGACCCGACGCCGCCCCCGAGGCGGGCGGGGCCGGCCCCGCAGTCCGATGAGCGCGTTCCGCAGCTTCGTCGTCAAGGAGGCCCGGCACATCCTCCGCGACCGCCAGACGCTGGCGGTCCTCCTCGCGCTGCCGGTCCTGATGGTGCTCCTGTTCGGCTACGCCATCCGGACCGACGTGCAGGACGTCCGCCTCGTCGTGGTCGACGCCTCGCGCGACGCCCGCAGCGAGAGCCTCACGCGGGCGCTGGCGGCCACGCCCGCGCTCCGGCTCGTGGGCGTGGAGACGACGGCGGCGCAGGTCGAGCCGCTCCTCCGCCGCGGCGACGCCGACGTCGCGCTCGTGCTGCCCGCGGGCTTCGCGCGGTCGCTGGCGCGCGGGAGGGCCGAGGTCCTCGTCGTCAGCGACGGCGCGAACGCGAACTATTCCCAGACCGCGCAGGGCTACGTCCGGACGGTCGTCGGGCGGTGGGCGGCCGAGGCGACCGGCGCGCCGGTGGGCGTCCGGGTCGCCACGCGGATGCGGTTCAACCCGACGCTCGCGTCCGAGAACCTGTTCGTTCCGGGCCTCCTCGCGTTCGTGCTCACGCTCGTGAGCGCGCTGATGACGGCCATCTCGATCGCCCGCGAGAAGGAGACCGGGACGATGGAGGTCCTCCTCGTGTCGCCGCTGCGGCCGGTCCAGATCGTCGTCGGGAAGGTGGCGCCGTACCTCGCGCTCGCGTTCGTCAACGCCGTGACGGCGCTGGCGGTCGCGGCCCTCGTGTTCGGCGTCCCCGTCCGTGGGAGTCTGGGGTTGCTGCTGGCGGCGTCGGGCGTCTACGTCCTCGTCTCGCTCGCGCTCGGCGTCCTCATCTCGTCGCGCGTGCCCGACCAGCGGACGGCCATGATGGGCGCGCTCCTCGGCCTGCTCCTCCCGACGCTCGCGCTCTCGGGCTTCGTCTTCCCCATCGCGTCGATGCCCGGCTGGCTCCAGCCGGTCACGAACGTGGTCCCGGCCACGTGGTTCATCCTCATCGCCCGCGGCGTCATGCTGAAGGGCGTCGGGCTGGCGGTCCTGTGGAAGGAGCTCCTCGTCCTCTGCGGGATGGCTGTGGCCCTGCTCGCCGTCGGCGCCCGCTCGCTCCACGACCGACTCGAATGATGGGACTGCGGGGACTCGGGACGACGGGGACTCGGGGCAGCGACTCTCGACGTCCCCCAGTCCCGGCAGTCCCCAGTCCCGACAGTCCCCCGCCGCCATGCGCACCGTCCTCTCTATGGTCCGGAAGGAGCTGACGCAGGTCCTGCGCGACCGGGTCATGCGGATCCAGCTCCTCGTGCCGCCCGTGGTTCAGCTCCTCGTGCTGGCGCAGGCCATGACGTTCGAGGTGGCGCACACCGACCTCGCGCTCGTCGACCTCGACCGGAGCCCGGCGTCGGCGCGGCTCGTCGAGCGGTTCACGGCGACGGGCCGGTTCGACGTGTCGGTCGCGACCGCCTCGGGCGACCTCGCGGACCAGTCGCTGCGGACGCGCGAGGCGAACGCCGTCCTCAGCATCCCGGACGGCTTCGCGCGCGACCTCGCGCGCGGCCGGGCGCCCCAGGTCCAGCTCGTCCTCAACGCCGAGGACGGGGCCGCGGCCGGCGTCGTCCAGGCCTACGCCGCGCAGATCGTCGCCGGGTTCTCCCGGTCCAAGGCGGCCCGGTCACCGGATCCGGGGGGGACGTCCGCGGAGCGCGCGCGGCCCGGGCTGGAGGTCCGCACGCGGGCGCTGTACAACCCCGACGGCGACTATCTGCCCTACATGGCGATCGGGCTGCTGGCGTCTCTCGTGACGCTCGTCGGCATCCTCATCACGTCGCAGAACATCGCCCGCGAGCGCGAGATCGGGACGCTGGAGCAGCTCAATGTCACGCCCATCACGCGCGGCCAGTTTATCGCGGGGAAGCTGGTGCCGTTCTGGCTCCTCGGCCTCGTCGAACTGACGATCGGGCTCGTCGTGATCCGCTGGGCGTTCGGGATCCCGTTCGTGGGGAACGTCCTGTGGGTGTACGCGGGCGCCGGCGTGTACCTCCTCGCGGCGCTCGGCCTCGGGCTCCTCATCTCGACGGTCGTGGCGACGCAGCAGCAGGCCATGTTCGTGACCTTCTTCGTGATCGTGACGCTCCTCTTCCTGGGGGGCATCTTCACGCCGGTCGCCTCGATGCCCGGGTGGGCCCAGGCGGTCGCCGAGGCCAACCCGATCAAGCACTTCGTCGACGTCCTCCGCGGCGTGCTCCTCAAGGGCGCCGGCCCGGCCGACCTCGGCGGCGCGTTCGGGGCGATGGCGGCGTTCGCGGGCGCGGCGCTCGGGCTGGCGCTCCTCCGCTACCGCAAGACGGCGAGCTGAGGGGGCGCCGACGGGTCACGGGCCGGCCACGCGGGGGACCATCACCGACCGGGTCCGGAAGAACGGGGCCGCCAGCCGCTCGTCGCCCTCGACGTG
>CAXRFJ010000330.1:0-3783 GCA_964229475.1 Rubrivirga sp. | reverse complement strand
GCCCGCGGGGGCGGCGCCGTCGCCGAGGTGGTCGGTGCGGGTGGGGTCGGTGGGCACGGGGGCGTGAACGCGAGAGCGGGGCGGAAGGTCTACGGGCCGGGCGAACCTCAGGAGAACGTCAGGGGCCCGCCGGCCGGCCAGGGGGCCTAAAACGTTTGTCCGATGGAGATGTAGAGCTGGGCCCGGCCGAAGAACTGGCGGGCCGAGATGGCCTCCGGGTCGAAGTCCGTCCCGTTCAGGCGGGCGTCGATGTAGCCGCGCGCGGCGCCGCTGTCGGGGTCGTCGACCTCGGCGCCGCCGAAGCACACGGGGTCGCCCGCGTAGATCGAGTCGCCGCAGTAGACGCGGGCGGGCTGGCGGAGGTCGAGGTACGACGGGTTCACCTTGAACCCGAACCCGACGGCGACGAACCCGACCGGCGTGAGGTACTGGATGCCGGTCCCGACCGCGACCCGGAGCCCGCCCTCGCCCTCGAGGACGTCGGCGAGCGTCGAGTCGGCCGGGGCGCCGCCGGCGCGGAGGAGGCTCACGGCCGGCGCCGTGCTCGGGGCCCCGATGTAGCCCGCGTCCGTGAACACGTTGACGCCCCACTGCGGGCCGAGCGCGCGGAGCGGGAGGTTGAGTTGGACGCTCCCCGACATTTTGTAGCGCCCGCCGACGCCGACGTAGTTCACGTCGCGCGAGCTCGTGATGAGCGACGGGTCCGGGGTCACGCCCGGCGTCTCGACGGGCGGCGTGATCGAGAACGTCTTGGGCCCGAGCCGGGCCGCCGCCCAGCCGCGGACGTCGGACGTCCCGCCGGAGTAGAAGAGCTGGTCGCGGAAGAGGACGTAGTCGCCGACGTCGTCGGGCGTCGTGCCGCCGAGCGGGAGGAGCCCGCCGACAATGCCGCGCAGCACGACGCCGGTGCGGCGCCCCCGCAGCGGGATCGTCGCCGTCCCCGCGAGGCGGGCGCGGCCGTAGGCCACGTCGCCGCCGGCGACCGAGGCCGACGGGCGGAGGACGAACCCGCGCGTCGGCTGGTGCGGGTCGTCGAGGGTGCCGTAGACGACGTCGAGGCCGAGGACGCCGGTCGTGGCCTGGAGCGTGTCCGGGAGGAACGGGCCCGGCGGGAGCGCGAACTGGCCGGCGTCGAGGAGCCGGATGCCGAGCCCGCGCGAGAGGTCGCGGCGGCGGCCCGTGACCGAGAGCGCGGCCGTCTTGAGCGGGGCCAGCGTGAGGAGGAGCGTGTTGGCGACCTCGGCCGTCGCGCTCGACTCGATCTCGTCGTCGCGGACGCGGTACGACGGCTGGAGCGTGTACGAGAGCCGCCGGTCGAAGACGTACGGCTGGCGGAACGGGACCGACACGCGGAGGTCGGTGATCGGGCCGCCCGAGACCGACGTGGCGCCGGTCCCGCCGAGGCCCGAGAGGAGCCCCGTCCGCCACTCGGCGTCGACGCCGAGCTGGCGGGCCCCGCCGAACGCGTTCCGGTGGGTGGCCGAGGCCCGGAGCGTGATGCCGCCGTCGGTGAAGTAGCCCGTGAACGCCTGGAGCACCCGGCTCGGGCCGCGCCGCACGCGCACGACCACGGGCACGGTCGTGTCGCCGCGGACGGCCTCGGGCGCCACGTCGACGAGGGCCAGCTCGAACAGGCCGAGGCCGAACACCTCGCGCTGGCCGTCGGCGAGCGCGCTCGCGTCGAACAGGTCGCCGCTCTCGAACGGGAGCTCGCGCGTGACGACGTCGCGGGCCAGCGACGCGTCGCCCTCGACCTGGATGGCCCCGATCCGGGCCCGCGGCCCCACGTTGACCTTGACGCGGACGTCGGCCCGGAGGCCGGTCGTGTCGGGGAACTGCTCGGCGCCGGCGTCGGCCCAGGCGTAGCCGCGGTTGCGGAGCCACGAGATCGTCTCGCTCTGGAGCTGGACGAGCGCGAAGTTGTCGAGCCGGTCGCCGGTCCGCACGGCCGGGCTCCGCTGGAAGGCGGCCCAGTCCTCGCGGATCTCGGGGGCCAGCACCGAGGCCACGTCGCTCTGGCCCGGCCCCGCGAACGAGACGTCGCCCACGAGGAGGGGCGGCCCCTCCTCGATCACGAACGTCACGCCGACTGTGTTGTCGGTCGTGTCGAGCTCGACCTCGTAGTCGACCTCGGCCAGCGGGAACCCGCTCGCCTCGTAGTACCGCGTCAGGCGGACGACGTCCTTGGCCGTCTCGATCGGGTCGAACGGGTACGGGACGTCGCCGCCGCGCGGGATGAGGCCGAAGAGCGGCCCCGGCGGCGCCGTCGTCGCGATCTGGAGCTGGAGGTTCTCCTCGAGGAGCGTCTGCCCGTCGACGAAGTCGAAGCCGACGGCGCCCACCGTCGTCTCGTCGTCGACGAGCGTGAGCGGGACCTGGGCGCGCACGCCGGCGAGGGCTCCGAGGAGGACGAGCAGGGCGAGGAGGCGGGCGGGCACGCGGGGGCGGAGGGGAAACGAAGAAGCTACCGACCGCCGGGATCGGCTCACGAGGACGCGGGCACCGGGCCGGTCCGGGCGGCCTCGTCGGGCAGCGCGTCGCCGCCGGGCGCGGCCCCGGACACCCCCGCCGCGGCCGACGGTTCCGGCCGGGGCGCGTTCCCCACCGACTCTTTGACGGCCTCGACGGCCTCGGCCTCGACGCGCTCGCGGTGCTTCCGGAACGCGCCCTCCTTCTGCGCCCACATCTTCCGGAGCCGCGACTTCCGCGGCCGGACGCGCCGCTCGTGGAGCGCGGCCACGACGGCCCCGGCCACGAGGATCAGGCCCGACAGGTAGACCCAGAACACGAAGGCCAGGATCAGCCCGAACGCCCCGCCCAGCCCGCCGAGCCCCTCGCCCTGCTGGGCGTACCGGTCGAAGTCGGCGACGTAGGTGGCGTAGTAGGTGAACCCGTTCTTGGCCAGCTCGAACAGGATGGCCGCGACGGCCGCGCCCGCGAGCGCGCTCCGCTTCGGCGGCCGCGGCCGCGGCACGAAGAAGTAGAGCTGGGCCAGCATCCCGACCGTTAGGACGTACGGGACGAGGAACGTGACGGCCGTGAGGAGCCCGCTCGTGGCGGTCCCCACGAAGCCGGGGTCGAGGCCGGCGCGGGCCGCCAGCTCCCCGCTCCGGGCGCTGAGGAACCGGGCGGCCGTCGTGATCCCGAACGAGAGGAGGAACAGGCTCCCCACCTGGGCCACCATCCGGAGGTCGAACACGTAGCCGCCGACGATCGACCGCATCTGGTGCCGGCTCTCCCCCATCGCCGCGCCGACCACGTAGCGGAGCGTCGCGAACATGGTCACGACGGTCGCGATGAAGAAGAGGCCACCGAACGTGGTGATGGCGCCCGAGGCCGCCTGGAGCTGGAGCACGAGCTCGACGAGGCCGTCGCTCTGGCTCGGCGGGAGGAACCCGCGGAGGAACTCGGCCACGGTGCGGAACGCGTCCTCCTGCCGGAGCACCTGGCCGAAGATGCCGACCGCCAGCAGGATCAGCGGGAGCAGCGTGACGAGCGTCTTGAACGCGATGGCCTGCGCCCACAGGAACACGGGGTCCGTGGTGAACACCCGGAGCAGGCCCCGCCCGTAGTACTGGGGGACCGTCAGGGCCTGTTTGGCGTGGTAGGCTGCCGTGCGGAGCATCGGTGCAGAGTACGATGGGCCGTCCGTGGAGGTCCACAGGGCGCGCCCCACGCCCGCCAGGATCACCTCGCGCGCGCGGAGCGACAAGGCCGCGTCGGCGCCGTCCGCGAAGCGAGGCGGCGCGACATGGAGGGTCTTCGCTTGGGCAATCACGGCGC
>CAXRFJ010000329.1:0-9859 GCA_964229475.1 Rubrivirga sp. | reverse complement strand
TGGCTATGGCCGCCTCGGCGCCGAGGCGGGCGGAGTCAGACCGGCCGGCTCATGACGACGTCGGTCTGCGCGTCGGACCCGAGCTGGAAGCCGTGCGTGCCGACGGCCTCGAAGCCCCAGCGCTCGTAGAAGGCGATGGCGCGGTCGTTCCGCTCCCAGACGCCGAGCCAGACGGTCCGCCGGCCCATCGACGCGGCGGCGTCGAGGCACGCCTGCATGAGCGCGCGCCCGACGCCGGTCCCGACCGCCTCGGGCGCGGCGTAGATCCGCTCGATCTCGATCGGCGCGGGGCCCGTCACGCAGGCGTCGACGGCGCCGTCGCGGAGCTTGGCGTAGCCGAGGAGCGCGTCGCCGTCGATGGCCAGCAGAAAGCGGTTGGCGGCGTCGGCCAGCTCGGCGCGGACGCGAGCGAGCGAGAGGGTCTCCGCGACGTAGGCGTCGAGGTCGGCCGGGTCGTTCTGCGCCTCGAACGCCGCACGGAACGAGCGCTCGGCGAGGTCGCGGAGCGGGCCGGCGTCGGCGAGGGTGGCGGGGCGGATCTCCATGCTAGCCGGCGAGCCGCTGGCGGAGGATCTGCTGGACGGCCTTCGGGTCGGCCCCCTTGCCGGCGCGGCGCATCACCTGGCCGACGAAGAAGCCGAACAGGCGCTCCTCGCCGTCGCGGTAGCGCGCGACCTCGTCCGGGTTCTCGGCGAGCGCGGCGTCGACGGCCGGCGCGAGCGCGTCGGCGGAGCGGACGGCCGCGAGGCCGTGGCGCTCGACGGCGGCCTCGGCCGTGCCGCCCTCGGCGACGAGCGCGGCGACGGCCTCGCCGGCGGCGTTCCGCGTCAGCGTCCCGCTTTCGACCAGGCCGAGCACGTCCGCGAGAGCCCCGGCCTCGGCCTTCGAGTCGCGGAGGTCGCGGTCGCCGAGGGCCCGGCGGAGGTCGTGGACGACGAGCGCGCCGGCCTCCCGGGGCCTGTCGCAGCCGGTGAGGACGGACTCGAACAGGGACCGGAGCTTCGGGTCGGCGGCGAGCACGGCGGCCTCCTCCTCGCCCACGCCGCGGACCACGAGCGCGCTGTACGTCTCGCGCTCGGCCTCCGACAGCGCCGACGCCGGGTCGCGCGGGCCGGCCGGAGGCTCCGGCGCCTTCCGCTCGGGCGCCGAGGCGGGGGCGGCCGGCGCCTCCTTCTTGGCCCAGCTGTCGCGGAGCGCCACGATCCGGTTGAACACGAGCGCGCCCGGCAGCGAGTCCTGCGGATCGCGCCAGAAGTAGCCGACGCGCTCAAACTGGTACCGCGTGTCGGCCGGGTCGTCGGCCACGCTGGGCTCGACGTAGCCCGTCGCCTCGACGAGGGAGTCCGGGCTGAGCGTGCCCAGGAAGTCGTCGGCCGCCGCGGGGTCGGGGACCGTGAACAGGCGGTCGTAGAGCCGGAACGCGGCCGGAAGCCCGCGCTCGGCGTCGACCCAGTGGATCACGCCGGCCGGCCTGGCGTCGTCGGCCAGCCGGGCGCGGACGTGGGTGATCTCGCCGGCCTCGTCGCGCTCGGCGCCGACGCACTCGACCACGGGCCCGTGCCGGAGGCGGACGGCCACGCCGGGCGCGAGCCGCTTCCAGCCCTTCGGCGGGGCCTCGGAAAAGTCGTCGCGCTCGATCCAGACGGTGCCGGAGAACGGGAGCCGCCGGGAGGCCGGCGCGTCGGCCGGCGGGGTCACGTCGTGCGGCCAGTACGGCGCGTCGATCTCGGTCGCCCCCTCGACGCCCTCGATGGTGAGGCGGACCGGGTCCGTCACGGCCATCACGCGGGGGGCGACGTGGTTGAGGTCGTCGCGGAGGGCGTACTCGAGCTGCTGGAGTTCTACGCTGCCGTTGACCTTCGTCACGCCGAGGTCGGCGAAGAACGACCGGAGCGCCTCGGGGCGGACCCCGCGGCGGCGGAGCCCGGCGATCGTCGGCATGCGGGGGTCGTCCCAGCCGGCGACGTGGCCGCCTTCGACGAGCTGGCGGAGCTTCCGCTTGCTCATCACGGTGTAGTCGAGGTTGAACCGCGCGAACTCGTGCTGGTGGTTCCGCGGCTCCTCGATCCCGATCGCGTCGAGGTACCAGTCGTAGAGCGGCCGGTTGACGTCGAACTCGAGCGTGCAGATCGAGTGCGTGATCCCCTCGATGGCGTCGCCCTGGCCGTGGGCCCAGTCGTAGAGCGGGTAGATGGCCCACTCGGTCCCGCGGCGGTAGTGCTCGGCGTCGCGGCGGATCCGGTACATCAGCGGGTCCCGGAGCTTCATGTTCGGGTGCCCCATGACCGGCCAGTCGTCGCCGGGCCCCGGGTCGATCCGGGCGCGGAGGACGTGGGCGCCGTCGGGGTGCGCGCCGGCCTTCATCTCCTCCAGCAGGCGGAGGTTCTCCTCGACCGGCCGGTCGCGGTAGGGGCTGGGCGTGCCGGCCTCGGTGACCGTCCCGCGGGTCTGGCGGATCGCCTCGTCGGTCTGGCTGTCGACGTAGGCGAGGCCCTTGCGCACGAGGTCCTGGGCCCAGGCGTAGAACTGCTCGAAGTAGTCGCTCGCGTAGCGGACCTCGGCGGGCTCGAAGCCCAACCAGCGGACGGCGTCGAGGAGCGCGTCGGCGAACTCCTGCGACTCGGCCTCGGGGTTCGTGTCGTCGTAGCGGAGGTTCGTCGTGCCGCCGAACTCCTCGGCCAGCCCGAAGTTGAGGCAGATCGACTGGGCGTGGCCGATGTGCGGGTAGCCGTTCGGCTCGGGCGGGAAGCGCGTCACGACGCGCCCGCCGTAGGTCCCGGCCTCGACGTCGGCGGCGACGATGTCGCGGAGGAAGTTGCGCTTGGGGGTCTCTCGGTCCACGGGGCGGGGGAGGGGGCGAGCCGGAGGCTAACGCTGATCGGCCGGTCGCCGCCCCCGCGCGCGGTGGAGACCGCTCGGAAACGGCCGCCGGCGCTACCCTCCGGCGTGCCCCCGCCCGCCATGCCCGACTCGCCCTTCGCCGACGGCCTGCCCACGCTCGACGGCGCCCGCGTCCGCCTCCGCCCCGTCCGCGCCGGTGACGAGGCCGACCTGCTGGCCGTCTTCGGCGACGCCGAGCACCTCCGCTACTGGAGCCACGGCCCGCTGGAGGACCTCGACGCGGCCCGCCGGTACCGCGAGGACATCGAGGCCCGCGTCCACGAGGGCCTCTACAAGTGGGCCATCGCCGAGGCCGGCGACCGCCTCGTCGGGACGGTCGCGCTCTACGCGTGGGACCGGGCGAACCGCCGCGCCGAGCTCGGCTTCGCCCTCCGGCCCGACCGCGCGGGGCGCGGGCTGGCGTCGGACGCCGTCCGCACGGCGATCCGGTTCGGCATCGCCGAGATGGGCCTCCACCGCGTCGAGGCGGACGTGGACCCGGACAACGCCGCGTCGATCCGGCTGCTGGAGCGAGTCGGGTTCCGGCACGAGGGCCACTTCCGCGAGCGCTGGTTCACGTTCGGCTCGTGGAAGGACAGCGCGATGTACGGCCTCCTTGCGGCCGACTTCGAGGGCTGACCCGGCTCGCCTCGGTGCCGAGGCGGAGGGAGCTACGCCGCGTCGGGCGCGAACGTCCCGCAGGCCCAGCACACGCTGAACTGGCCGTCGACGACCTCGTCGCACGTCGGGCAGGCCCAGGGCTCGGGCGCGGCCGCGGGCTCGGCCGTGACCTCGGCGACCGCCGCCTCGACGTCCGCCAGCGACGCGCCGTCGGCAACCCAGACCTCGGACCACGCGGCGATCGGCGGGACCTCGCCCATCCCGCGGCCGTGCGCCTGCCCCTGGATCACGGCGTCCACCCCGAGCTGCTCGAGCCGGTTGAGCACGAGGTGCGTGATGGCGGGGTCGGGGTGGCTGAAGACGCGGGTCATGGCGGCGGCGGGCAGCGGACCCCGGGTACGGCCCCCGCTCAGTCCGGTTGCGCGGCCTCGACGATCGCGATCGAGTGGTCCAGTAGCTCTCGGCCCCCCGGCGGCCCGTGGCCCGGCACGACGACCTCGGCCGCGGGGTACCGCCGGAGGACGAGGCGGAGCGAGCCCGGCCACGCCCTGAGGGCGGCGTCCGCGACGTTGCCGGCGTGCGTCCGCGCCCGTTCGTGGACGGCGCAGCCGCCGTGGAGGACGCGCGCGGCGGGGACGTAGACGACGAGGTTGTCGGGCGTGTGGCCCCCGCCGGGGTAGAGCACCTCCAGCGGCCCGAGGCGGACGGCGGTGCCCGGGACGGTCAGCCCCGCGAGCGAGTCGGACGGGACCGCGTTGCCCTCGGCCGCCGCCCGTCGCCGCGTCAGGGACGACGCGTAGACCGGGACGCCGCGCTGGCGGAGCACGTCGGCGCCCGCGACGCGGTCGTCGTGGAAGTGCGTCGCGACGGCGCCGCGGACGGGGAGCCCGATCTCGGCCTCGACGGCGTCGAGGAGGGCCGCGGTGGCGTCTTCGCCCCACGCCGTGTCGACCAGCCACACGCCGTCGCCGTCGCGCACGACGAGGCCGTTCGAGGGGTAGGCGGCGCCGTTGGAGAGCGTCTCGGTCGAGACGTGGACCCACACGTCGGGGCGGATCTGGCGGAGGGCGATCTCGCCGGGCGCCACGTCGTCCGGGGTCGGGTGGGCGTCCGGGGCCGGCGGGGCCGAGGCGCAGCCCGCGAGGGTCGCGAGCAGGAGGCCGAGGCCGAGCGCGGGCGGCAGGAGGGCGGTCATGTCGAGGGCGTCGGTCGGCGGCGATCCGGCGACGTCAGAACGCCACCGTCGCCGTCACGGCGTGGTGGTCGGAGGGGAGGCGCGCGTCGTCCGTCCCGAGCACGTCGCCCTTCGTCCGGTCGAGCGTGGCCGTCTGGAGGACGCGGACGCGGTCGCTCACGAACACGTAGTCGATGCGCCGGTCGTCGGTCGCCCGGCCGAACGCGTTCCACGTCCCCTCGCGGCCCGACGGGGGCGCGTCGGAGACGAGCCGGGCGTCGTCGAGCGCGGCGGCGAGTGCAGCGTAGGCGTCGGTGTCGGGCGTCGCGTTCATGTCGCCGGTGACGACGAGCGGGCCGCCCTCGGCCAGCCGCGGCGCCCGCTCGGCGATGAGCGCCGCGCTCTCCCGCCGCGCCGTCTCGCCCACGTGGTCGAAGTGCGTGTTGACGAGCGTGAACGTCGGGCCGCGGGCGTCGTCGAGGCGGGCCCACGTCGCGATGCGCGGGAGCGCGGCGTCCCATCCGACGCTGCCCGCCTCGGTCGGGGTGGGGGAGAGCCAGAACGTCCCGCCGGCCACGATGTCGAACCGGTCGCGGCGGACGAGGATCGCGCTCTGCTCGCCGCCGCCGTCCGCGTCGCGCCCGACGCCGAACCGGCGGAACGCGGGGAGCCGCGCCATGAGCGTGTCGAGCATGGCCGGCGTCGCCTCTTGGACGCCCACCACGTCGGCCTCGCGGATCGTCGCGGCGACCGCCTCGACCCGGTTCGGCCACGCGTCCTCCCCGTCGGAGGCCACGTCGACCCGGATGTTGAACGACATCACGCGGACCGGCTCGGCCTCGGCGCCCGGCCGAGACGCCGCGCACGCGCCGAGCGTGAGGACCAGCAGAGCGAGGGCGAGGAGTCGGGCCATGTCAGCGGGCGACGTCGTTGACCTCGATCCAGTAGCCGTCGGGGTCCTGGACGTAGATCTGCCGGATCCCGTCGCCGCGGACGCTCAGCGTGGACGGCGCGCCGGGCCAGTCGGAGTACGGCACGCCGAGCGCCTCGACCCGGTCCACGAGCGCGTCGAGGTCGGGCACGCGGAGCGCGAAGTGGACGGCCTTCGTGGTCGCCGGCACGGCGCCGTCGTAGTGGATGAGGTGGAGCTCGGCGCCATCGAGGCCGAGCCAGCGGATGACCGTCGGGTCGCCGGGGGCCGGGATCTCGTCGAGCTCGAAGACCTCCTCGTAGAACGCGACGCTGGCGCCGAGGTCGGAGACGTGGAGCGCGGCGTGGTCGAGCCCCGTTCCACCCGTCCGGACCGGCGCGGCGGACTGGCAGGCGGCGAGGGCGAGGAGGGCGGCGAGCGGGAGGAGGCGCATCGGGGCGGCGGGGCTTGCCCGAGTCTACGACGGACCCTCTGTTGTTCCCGCCTCGGTGGGGCTCCAAGCCAGCCCGACTTCTCCAGTATCTGCCCATCCGCCCGGGGCCAGCAGCCCGGCTCGCCCAGTCAATGGCGGCGTGTGCGAGCGTGACGGCGACCCCGGAGGAAGTATGGGCCGAACCAGCCGAGGTAGCCGGACAGTGCGCCGCCGACAACGGCTCCGGCCAACCACAACAGAGGGTGCTCGTCTAGAACGGATTCACCGACCAACATGCCGCCAAGCCAGAAGCCAACGAACCCGTACACACTGCTCACTACCGGTCCGTCATCACGTCGGGCGTCGGGATGGATGCGGACACCGATCTGGTACCCAGTCCACCCGGCCACACTCGTGATCAGCACGGTGACGAGGCAGGCCCCAAGCATCTCAGCCGGAGACGGAATGTGAATCGGGACCATGCATGAGGTCGCAGAACCAATACTTCGGCCGACACGCAGAGTCCGCACACCGGGCAGAATCCGTCAACATAGCAGACTTTCGCGGTGGGGCGTCGCGCGGTCTGTCCGGAACGACTACCCCGTCCGCCTCGGCACCGAGGCGGAGGGAGCTACGCCGCGCGGGCCTCGGCGTTGGGCAGCCGCTGGAGCCAGAACACCAGCACGTCGTCGCCGAACTGCGGCTCCTGGCTCCGCCGGAGGAGCCACGACAGGAGCGTGTGGACCGGCTGGTCGGTCGTCCGCGCGGCCTGCGCGCCGAGCGCGACGCCGGCCTCGCCGAACATCGTCCCGGACTTCGTGACCTGCTCGTTGAGCCCGTCGGTGTAGCAGAGGAGCGCGCTGTCGGGCGGCAGCTCGAGCTGGCGGTCCTCGTAGGTCGTGCCCGGGTCGAGCCCGAGGATGAGGTCCGAGTACTCGACGAGGCCGGGCCCGTCGGGCGTGACGAGGATGGGCCGGCAGTGGCCCGCGTTGGCGTAGATGATCCGGTTCTTGTCCGGCTCCCAGCGCATGAGCAGGAGGGAGGCGAACGTCTCCTCCAGGACGGCGTCCTGGATCAGCATCTCGTTCACCCGCGTCATGAGCGCGGCCGGGCTCAGCGTGTGCCGGAGCATCGCGTGGACCGTGCTCCGGATGTACGACAGGAAGCTGAAGGCGTAGAACTTGGCCTGGAGCCCCTTGCCCATGATGTCGCCGACGGTGAACAGGTAGGACCCGTCCTGGGCGCGCGTCCAGTCGAAGAGGTCGCCGCCGCCGTCCTCCTTCGGGCGCGAGAAGAAGACGGTCCGGTAGCCGGCCTCGTCGGGCATCTCCTTGGGGAGGAGCCGGTCCGAGAAGTCGCGGCCGATCTTGGCGTTGAGCTTCGTCTGGTAGACCTGGCTGCGCTGGACGATCTGGCCGATCCGCGTGATGAGCCGGTCGACGTCGAACGGCTTCGTGAGGTAGTCGTCGACGCCCTTCTTGAGCCCCTTCTGGCGGCTGAGGTCGTCGGACTTGGCCGTGAGGAAGATGAACGGGATGGCCTGCGTGGCCGGGTCCGCGCGGAGCGCCGCCAGCAGGGCGAACCCGTCCATCACCGGCATCATGATGTCGGAGACGATGATGTCGGGCGTCCGGGCCTCGACGGCCAGGAGCGCCTTCTCGCCGTTCTCGGCGACGGACACGTCGTAGACCTTGCCCAGACGGTACTCGAGGAGGCGTCGGAGCGTCTTGTTGTCTTCGACGACGAGGACGTGGGGACGGGCGGGCATCAGGGGTGACGGGGTGCCGGCGCCGTGGCGGGAGCGTCCGAGAGGTGGCCGTCGCCCATGGAGCGGGCGAGGTCGGGGTCGAGTTCGAGGTCGGCGGGCCGGAAGAGCGCGCCGAGGTCGCCGCCGGCGGGGTCGCGCATCGTGAACGCCAGCCGCTGGCGGACGCCGTCGGCGGCCGGGCGGAAGGCGAGGTCCTCGGCGCAGCTGACCAGCATGAGCAGGCCGCGCCCGCGCTCCGACGGGGCCGGCGCGTCGAGGATCGACCGCTGGCTCTCGATCTGGGCCGCGAAGTCGAACCCCGAGGACGTGTCCTCGATCGCGCAGCGGACGAGGTCGCCGTCGGCCTCGACGGCCACGACGATCTCCGGGCCGCCGGGGAAGGTCGCGTGCTGGACGAGGTTGGCGATCCACTCGTGGACCGTCAGCCGGAGCACGTGGAGCCCGTCGGGGCCGAGGGCCTCCACCATCGCGCGCTCGCCGTCCCAGCCGTCGGCGACGGCGTGGAAGGCGTCGACGGCGCGGTCGAGGTCGGTGAAGGCGTAGGTCGGCATGGCGGTGCCGGTGTCCGGGGGGACGGAGGGGGGCGGGGCCCTTACGCGGTGCCCGTCGGGCGCTGCGGGATCTGCGCCGGGGCGGCCGGCGCGGCGTGCGCCTGGAGCGCGGCCTCGACGGTCGGGAACTGGCGGAAGACCTTGTAGGTCCGCGTCAGCTGGACGACGACCTGGACCGGCCGGCTGACCGACGCGAACACGACCTGGCCGCCGGCCGGCGTGAGCTGGCGGTACAGCGAGAAGATGACGCCGAGCCCGGTCGAGTCGAGGATGCCGGTGCCCGAGAAGTCCAGGACGTAGTACCGGACGCCCTGGCGGGCGTGCTCCTGGCAGGCGGCCTTGAACTCGGCGGCGTTGCGGAAGTCGAGCGCCTTGCCGATGCGGACGACGGCCGCGGTGGGGGACGCTTTCTGGAAGGTGAAGCTCATGGGTGCGCCCGGGCGGGCGGGTGGGGATCGCAGGGGGCCGGGTGGGGCGGCGCTGGGACCCGCGACAGATATCATACCACGCGGCGCACGGGCTCCGCCGGGTGTGTCACGCAGGCGCGACACGACGCGAAATCAAAGGCTCCGGCCGTTCTCGGCGGCCTCGGCCCGTCCGCGGTGGCCCCGGGGGTATCGGCGGCCCGGCTCATTCCGTAACCCTCCCGGGCGAATCGAACCCCGGATCCGCCCCTCGCTAGCGTCCCCCCGTGCGTCCCCCCCGCCTCCTGCTCGCCCTGCTCGTCCTCGCCGCCGCCGGCTGCACGCGGCGCGCGGTCGAGGGGCTGCCGCCGGGCGTCGAGGTCGAGGACCTGCCCGAGAGCGAGAGCTGGAACGCCCGCCTCCGCACGAGCGCCGACGGCCAGCCCCAGCTTGAGATCGACGCGCCGTACCTCGCCCGCTACACGCGCGACACCCAGTACGTCTACCTCGGCCCGCCGCCGGGCGACACCGCCTCGGCGCCGGTCCAGATCCGCCTGTTCGACGAGGGCGCCGCGCGCGGCTCGGTCCGCGCCCGTGAGGTCCGGCTCTACGACGACGGCGCCCGCGTCGAGGCTGACGGCGACGCCCGCGCGACGGTCTCGGGCAGCGACGGCGCCCAGATCGACGCGCAGCGGCTGACGGTCGCCGGCGACACGATCACCGCGCTGGGCCGCGTCCGGGCCGAGATCCAGGGCGAGCCGACGGCCCGCGTCCAGGCGGCCCGGCTCCGCGTGGCGCCGGGCGGGGCGTTCACGGCGTCGGGCGGCGCCGTCGTCGAGCTGGGCGGGCAGGCCAACGCGACCGTCCGCGCGCGGACGGTGAGCGGGAGCGACGGGCGCTACACGGCGCCCGGCGGCGTCCGCGTGCTGGCGGCGGGCGGGCGGCCGCTCGAGGCCGAGCGCGAGGTCGGGCGCGAGGCGGCCGGCCGGTTCCCGGCGCCGGGCGCGGTCGCGTTCGACGGGCCGGGCGAGCGCGTCCGCGGCGTGGGCCTCTCGGCCTCGGCCGACCTCTCGCGCTACTCGTTCCGCCGCGCCACGGGCGAGATCGAGGTGCGGGAG
>CAXRFJ010000328.1:0-3164 GCA_964229475.1 Rubrivirga sp. | reverse complement strand
CGACGCCCCCGACCTCGGCGCCGAGGCGGACGCGCCCGACGTCGGCCCCACCCTCGGGACGCCCGAGGAGGCCGCCGAGGCCTACGGCGTCCCGCGCCCGGAGGGGCCCGCGCCCAGCGGCGCCCACCAGAGCGGCTACGTCGCCCTCGTCGGCGCGCCGAACGTGGGCAAGTCGACGCTGCTCAACCGCTGGCTCGGGACCAAGCTCTCGATCGTCTCGCCGCGCCCGAGCACCACGCGGAACCGCGTGCTCGGCATCCTCACGGCCGAGCCCGGCGAGCGCGCGGCCCACCCGGCCGGCTTCCAGCTCGTGCTCCTCGACACGCCCGGCGTCGTCCGCCCGAAGTACCGGCTCCACCAGCACATGATGCGCGACGTCGACCGCTCCCTCGGCGACGCCGACGTGACGGTCTTCCTCGCCGACGCCACCCGCGACCACCTCACGCACGACGACCGCCAGGCGGCCGAGCGCGTCCAGGCCTCGAACGCGCCGGTCCTCCTGGCGCTCAACAAGACCGACAAGCTCGGGCTCGTGGACGAGGCGCTCCCGCTCGTCGCCCGCTACACCGAGGCGCTGGGCCGGGCGCCCGACGCCGTCGTCCCGATCTCGGCCCGCGAGGGGACGAACACGGCCGACCTCCTCGACCTCGTGCTGGCGCGCGTCCCGCAGGGCCCGCCCTACTACCCGGCGGACCAGCTCTCGGAGCACCCGGAGCGGTTCTTCATCTCGGAGATCGTCCGCGAGGCCATCTTCCACCAGTTCCGCGACGAGGTGCCGTACGCGACGCAGGTCGTCGTCGTGACGTACGAGGAGCGCGAGGGGCGGAAGGACTTCGTGGCCTGCGACATCGTGGTCGAGCGGGACTCGCAGAAGGCGATCCTCATCGGCAAGGGCGGCAAGGCGCTCAAGCGGCTCGGGCAGGCGGCGCGCGAGGAGATGGCGGCGGTCCTCGGGCGCGGCGTGTTCCTCCAGCTCTACGTCAAGACCCGGGCCGACTGGCGCGACCGCGAGGGCCACCTCCGCGAGTACGGCTTCGGCGGCTAGCCGGCCCCGGTCGGCCGCGGACGGGCGCACCACCTTAGGCGCCCGCCCGCGACCCCGGCCGTCGACGGACGACCGTGAACCGGCACGCCCCCGCCCCCGCCAGCCGGCGGGGCTCCGGGACGCGGGCCACCCCTCAAACGTGATTTCCCGCCGGACCGGCTCACCCCGGGGGCGATTTCCGTCCGCGGCCCCCGCCCCGGCGTGGACCGGCCGAGGGGATGCGCGCCCGCCGGTCGGGAGAAACGCCCGGCGGGGCGGCGAATCGGACCCGCCGCGCGAGGGGCGCCCCCATCGGGGAGGGGCCCCGAATCGGACGCCGGGGCGCCTAGGCCGGCGCTGCAGCCTTTCTTTTTCGGGCCGCTCGCGCCCTCGCCCTCGGCACGGTTAGTTTTGGGGCGTCGATT
The DNA here is from genome assembly GCA_964229475.1 of Rubrivirga sp. Classification (GTDB taxonomy): domain Bacteria; phylum Bacteroidota; class Rhodothermia; order Rhodothermales; family Rubricoccaceae; genus Rubrivirga. The sequence goes on along the minus strand of CAXRFJ010000328.1, from coordinate 1,715 downwards.
GCAGGAGGGGAGTGCGGTCTCGCCTTCGGTGGTCGTCTTGCGTTCCTCCCACCTTCCCTCCGCCATGCCCCGCAGCCTTTTCGCCGCGGCGCTGCTCGTCGCCTCGCCGGCCCTCGTGGCCCACGCCCAGACGGCCCGGACGGACACCGCGCCCGTGCGCGGCGCCACGGTCCTCGAGGCCGACGCCGACGCGCGCCTGCCCGAGTCCGCCCGCGCCGCCTCGCCCTCCGACGCCGAGCTCGCCCGCCGCATCGCCACCTTCTACCAGCGCCAGGTCGAGCTCCTCCAGGCCGAGGCCGACGGCGACGTCGCCCGCTACACGATCCTCCTCGACGACCTCGTCGCCGACGTCCAGGCCGCCGCGCTCCGGCCGGGCGCGCTCACCGAGCCCCGCTTCCGCGAGCTGTTCGGGACCGTGACCGCCGAGTACGAGCGCTACTACGACCGGACGCTCGTCGACCGCGGCGACGTCTACGCCATCCGCGCGGCCGGCGTCTCGGCCGTCGAGCGCGGCTTCGACGAGGGCGCCCCGCTGCTCGAGCACGTCACGCTCCCCGACGTCGACACGTTCACGGCGACGATCCCGATGGACGTCAACCCGAAGGTCGAGCGCTACATCCAGTTCCTGCTCAACCGGCCGAGCCACGTCCAGCGCCTCCGCTCCCGCGCCGACACCTACTTCCCCATGGTCGAGCGGATCATGGCCGAGGAGGGCGTCCCGGACGAGATGAAGTACCTCGCGATGGTCGAGAGCGCCCTCAACCCGACCGCCCGGAGCCACGCGGCGGCCGTCGGGATGTGGCAGTTCATCTCGGCCACGGGCCGGGCCTACGGGCTCCGCGCCGAGCGCGAGATCGACGACCGGATGGACCCCGAGGCCGCCACGCGCGCCGCGGCCCGCCACCTCCGCGACCTCTACGACCGGTTCGGCGACTGGCACCTCGCCCTCGCCGGCTACAACTGCAACCCGGCCGTGATCGCCCGCGGCGTCCGCCGCTTCGAGGAGCAGACGGGCCGCCGCGCCACGTTCTGGGACATCGACCACGTGATCCCCAGCGAGACGCGGGCCTACGTGCCCATGTTCATCGCGACGGCGCTCATCCTCTCGAACCCCGACGCGTACGGCTTCCCGGCCCACGAGCCCGGCCCGACCTACGCCTTCGACCGGATCCCGGTCGCCGGCGGGACCACGCTCCGCGAGGTCGCCCGCATCCTCGACGTCAACGACGAGGTGCTCCAGGCGCTCAACCCGTCGCTCCGCCGCAGCCGCGTGCCGGACGTCCGCGTGCCGCACATGCTGCGGATCCCGATCGGCAGCTACTCGGAGCACGCCGAGGCGCTCGACCGGCTCGCGCCGCCGGAGGCCCAGGGCGACCGGTTCGCCGCCGAGACCGTGACGTTCGGGCCGCGCGCCATCCGCCCGCTGGCGCCGCAGGAGCACGGCGAGGCCGTCGCGACGCTCGTCGCCCGCCGCGAACTCCGGCGCTCGCTCCAGCCGGCGACGCGCGTCCACCGCGACGCGCCGGTCCCGATGTACGCCGCCGCCACGCCGTCCGGCGTCCGGCAGGCCGAGACGCAGTACGCCGCCGCGCGCCGGGCCGAGGAGGCCCAGGAGCGCGCCGAGGCCGCCGGCCTCGTCGCCTTCGCCGCCCGCACCGAGCCGACGCCGGCCGCCGAGACGGCGGCCCCCGAACCGGAGGCCGCCGCGACGACCC
>CAXRFJ010000327.1:0-3235 GCA_964229475.1 Rubrivirga sp. | reverse complement strand
CCTCGACCTCGGCCGGCGACGACCCCCCCGACGCCTGGACGGGCCCGATCGTCGGGATCCCGACGCCGACGAGGGCCAGCGCGGGGAGGTCGGGCGGGCCCACGTGCCAGCCGAGCGCGTCGAGCACGAGGGCCTGCGCCTCGTCGGGCTGTGTCGTCCCCAGCTCCGGCACGAACGAGTCGGCGGCCTCGACGAGGTGCTGGAGCACGCTGTCGGGGCCCGCCTCGGCCGGCCAGAGCCGCCACGCCAGCAGCGCCAGGCCGGCCGCGACGAGGAGCACGATGGCGATCAGCCCGGGCCGGAGGCTCCGCGGGGGCTTGGGCGTGGGGCCGGGCCGCTCCTGGACACGGTCGAAGGCGGGCAGGTCGGAGACCCGCTCCGCCCCGGCAGGGATCTCGGCCATCAGGCGTTCGTGGCGAGCGACGCGTCGCGGGCCGGCGTGCGGGCCGGCGCGTCGAACACGAGGTGGACGGTGTCGCCGCGCTCGACCGACAGGAGCTCCGAGGCGTGGCCGCGGTTGACGGCGATCTCGAGCAGCCCGGCGCTGCCGAACAGCGTCAGCGGGTCGCCCGCGCCGACCTCGGCGTAGGTCCGGACGTGGTTGCGGAAGACGGTCGAGCCGGCGAAGCACTTGAAGTCGCGCCCGTCGCGCTGGCCCTCGACATCGTCGCGGGTGATGTTCGTCACGCAGTTGCCGAAGTGGTCGACGTGGAGGACCATCCCGAACACGCCCTGCTCGTCGACCCGGGGGAGCGGCCAGTGGAGCGGCGTGAGCGTGTCGATGGGGGCGCCGAGGTCGCCCAGCTCGGCGCCGGCGGCCAGCCGGGCCGCGGCCGGCCCGAACACGTCGCGCCCGTGGAACGTGGCGCTGGCGCCGGCGGCGGTGGGCAGGGCCACGGCCTCGACTGCCGCCTCCGACCCGGCGAGCAGCGGGAGCAGCCCGTTGTCGGGGCCGACGAACACGTGGGGCGCCCCCTCGATCTCGAACCGCGCGGCGATGGCCCGGCGCGCCGTCCCAACCGTCGGGTCCACCACGACGAGGTGGACGGTTCCGGGCGGGAAGTGGGGGACGACCTGGCGGAGCGTGAACGCGGCCGTCATCACGTCCTGGGCCGGGATCTCGTGCGTGACGTCGACGAGGCGCACCGCGGGCGCGGCGCACAGCATCGCGCCCTTCATGGCCGCGACGTAGCCATCGCGGGGGCCGAAGTCGGTGGTGAGCGTGACGGTCACGGCGGGGGGAGGCGACATGTGCAAGGTACGGCGGCGCGCGTCGCCCGCCCGCTCCGCTATCTTCGCCGACCCGACCGACCGACCGTGGCCCCGACCCCCTCCGATTCCGACGACGCGCTCAGCGACCGCGGCCGGCGTGCGCTGGACGAGTTCGTCCTGCTCTGGGGCGAGATGGCCTCGCACTGGGGCATCAACCGGACCATGGCGCAGATCCACGCGCTCCTCTACGCGACGGCCCGCCCACTCGACACGGACGAGATCATGGAGCGGCTCCAGATCAGCCGGGGCAACGCGAACATGAACCTCCGGGCGCTCGTCGACTGGAACCTCGTCCGCAAGACGCACCAGATCGGATCGCGCAAGGACTTCTTCGTCGCCGAGGAGGACGTGTGGACGATCACGACGACGATCATCGAGGAGCGCCAGCGGCGCGAGATCAAGCCGGTCCAGCGCGCGCTCGACGGCGTCGCCAGCGAGCTCCGCGACGCCGACGTCCACGAGGCCGACGCCGCCCTCGCGGGCCGCGTCGAGGCGCTCGTCGAGATCATGGAGGTATTCGACGCCTTCACGCAGGCGCTCCTCCCGCTCGTGCGGGGCCGGAGCACGGAAAAGGTCAAGCGCGTCGCGACGTTCGCCTCGAAGCTCCGCCGCCAGCCGAAGCCGGACTCCTGATGCCCTCGACCACCGACATCGGGCGCCGCGGCGAGGACGTCGCCGTCGCGCACCTCGAAGCCAAGGGCTACCGGATCCTGGACCGGAACTACCGCTTCGGCCGGGAGGAGGTCGACGTGGTGGCCTTCGAGCCGACGCCGAAGGACGACGGCGGGATGATCGTGTTCGTCGAGGTCAAGGCCCGGAGCGGCGACGGCTTCGGGGCGCCCGAGGCGGCCGTCGACGCGGCCAAGCAGCAGGCGATCCGCCGCGTCGCCGAGGCCTACCTCCACGAGCGGCGTCTCATCCCGTCGCCCACGCGGTTCGACGTGGTCGCGGTCCGCTTCGGGCGGGGCGAGCCCGAGGTCACGCACTTCGACAACGCGTTTGGCTACTTCGTCTAGGGCCGTCGCGGGCCGCGTCCCCGGCGAGGGGCCGGTCGTCCTCGTCCACGGCGGCGCGTGGGACATCCCCCGCGACGAGACCGAGGCGCACCTCGACGGCCTCCACCGCGCGCTCCGCGTCGGGCGGCGGGCGCTGGAGCGCGGCCAGGCCAGCCTCGACGTCGCCGTGGAGGTCGTCGCGGCGCTCGAGGACCACCCGGCGCTCGACGCGGGCCGGGGCGCCGTGCTCGACCGCGACGGCCAGCCTCAGCTCGACGCCGGCGTGATGGACGGCGACGGCCTCCGGTGGGGCGCCGTCGCGAACGTCCGCCGGCTCAAGAACCCGATCCGGACGGCCCGCGCGCTCGTCGAGGCCGACGGGCAGGCGCGGCTTCTGGTGGGGGAGGGCGCGGAGCGGTTCGCGGCGGAGCTCGGGCACGCCTCTGTGGCCCCCTCGTCGCTCGTCGTCGAGCGGGAGGTCGAGCGGCACCGACGGCTCGCGGACCACGCGGCGTTCCACACGAGCGCGGCGTTCGCCGGGGCCATGGACGTCCCGCGCGGCACCGTCGGCTGCGTCGTGCGCGACGCAGAGGGCCGGCTGGCCGCGGCGACCTCGACGGGCGGCGCGCCCTACACGCGCGCGGGGCGGGTCGGCGACTCCCCGGTCCCCGGGGCGGGCTTCTTCGCCGACGCCCACGGCGCGGCGTCCGCGACCGGCTGGGGCGAGGCGCTCCTCACCACCCAGCTGGCCGCGCGCGCCGTGGGAGCGGTCGAGCGGGGCGAGGCCCCCGAGCGGGCCGCCGAGGCGGCCGTCCGCGACCTCGCGGATCGCGTGAGGTGGGCCGAGGCGTCGCCTGCGACGGGCGGCGTCATCCTCCTGGGCGCCAACGGGGCGGCCGGGTGGGCGTACTCGACGCCCCGCATGGCGCGCGGCTGGTGGCGGCCCGGCGGCGAGCCGGCCGCCACCC
>CAXRFJ010000326.1:0-6397 GCA_964229475.1 Rubrivirga sp. | reverse complement strand
GGCCGAGGCGGCGTTCTTGCAGGACGTCCGCGACGCGGTGGAGGCGCACATCGGTGACGCCGCGTTCGGCGTCGAGCGGCTGGCGGAGGCCGTCGGGCTGAGCCGGCGCCAGCTCGGGCGGCGGCTGAAGGACGCGCTGGGCACGTCGCCGGGCGCGTTCATCCGCGAGCTCCGGCTGGCGCGGGCGGCGCAGCTCCTGGAGCAGGAGGCCGGGACCGTCGCCGAGGTCGCCTACGCCGTCGGCTACCGCGACCCGGAGCACTTCTCGAAGCAGTTCCGGAAGGCCTACGGCGCCACGCCTTCGGCCTACGCCGAGCCCCCCTGACGCCGCCTGAACGGGCGTGCGGGGGCCGCGGTCTATCCTCCCGTGTCTCCACTCCGACCCCGTGCGCCCGTTCCTCCCGCTCCTCCTCGCCGCCCTCGCGCTCGCCGCGTCGGCGCAGGACCGGCCGCTCCCGGTCCTCGACATGCACCTCCACGCGGTTCCGGCCGACGACAACGGGCCGCCGCCGCTCGCGCTGTGCATCCCGATGACGGCCTACTCGCCCCCCCTCGACCCGCGGACGGACTGGACCGCCGCGGCCATCGCGTCGTTCGTGGACCCGCCGTGCGAGGCCCCGATCTGGTCGCCTGAGACGGACGACGCCCTGCTCGCCGAGACCGTCGCCGAGATGGAGCGCCTGAACGTGATCGGCGTCGTCGGTGGGCCGCCCGACCGGGTGCTCCGCTGGGTGGAGGCCGCGCCGGACCGGTTCATCCCGAGCGTCCAGCTCCAGATCGGCCGCGACGACTACGGCCTCGACTCGCTCCGCGCCCTGTTCGAGGCGGGGCCGTTCGCCGTGCTGGGCGAGGTCGCGAACCAGTACGTCGGCATCGCGCCCGACGACCCGCGCATGGCCCCGTACTGGGCGCTGGCCGAGGAGCTGGGCGTGCCCGTCGCGATCCACATGGGGGAGGGGCCGCCCGGCGCGGCGGTCCTCTTCCCCGCGTACCGGATGGAACTGGCGAGCGCGCTCCTCCTCGAGCCCGTCCTGGCCCGGCACCCCGGCCTCCGCGTCTCGATCATGCACTACGGCTCGCCGCTGATCGAGCACACGATCGCCTTGCTCGGGGCCTACCCGCAGGTCTACGTCGACCTCGGCGGGATCCAGTGGTTCTACCCGCGCGCCTACGTCTACCGGCAGCTCCGGCAGCTCGTCGAGGCCGGGTTCGGCGACCGCGTCATGTTCGGGTCGGACGCGATGACGTGGCCGGGCGTGATCGAGCCGTCGATCGCGATCGTCGAGGACGCGCCGTTCCTGACGGAGGCCCAGAAGCGGGCGATCCTCTACGACAACGCCGCGCGGTTCCTCGGCCTCGACGAGGAGACGGTCGCCCGGCACCACGGCCGAGGCGAGTGACGGGCCGCGGGCCCGCCTCGCCGGCCCGAGCGGCCCGCCGCGGCGATGCGCGCGGTGGAGACGCCGAGGCGGGCGGGGCCGCTACTGGTACAGCTCGTTCTCGGCCACGAACCCGACCACGTCGGCGAAGACCGGCGCGAACGGGAGGACGTTGTGGGCCGTCCCGTTGAACAGCACCTGGACCTGGCCCTCGGCGCCCTGGGCCGTCGCCGCGTCGGCGTCGACGCCGTTCCGCAGCAGCTCCAGGCCGCGGACCTCCGTGATCACCGGGTCCGACGACGTGAACTCGTAGCCGGTCGGGACGAACTGGCCGCCCTCGGCGGTCGGCACGAGGAGCCAGAACGAGTCGTCGGCGGGGTCCTGCCACAGCGAGAGGACCGTCTTCGGCTCGTCGTCGGCCACGACGAGGAAGGCGTACGACGGGATGGCGCGGGCGAACCGCTCGTAGTCGGCGAGGGCCGGGCTCTCGTCCATGAACAGGGCCGAGGCCGGGTCGTCGATGTTGCCCTCCAGCGTGTAGTAGCTGGCGACGACCGAGAAGTCGCCCAGCGTCGTGTCGGCCACGGCCGTGGCCCGCATCACGGGCTGGCCGGTCTCGTCGGTCTTGGAGGCATCGAACCAGTCGGGCATCCCGCTCGGCTGGGCGGCGGCGGCGACGGGGGCGACGGCGAGGTGGCGCGGGAGGCGCGCGCGCAGGGGGGGGGCGGCTGGGAAGGGGAGGGAGCGTCCCCAACCCGGGCCGGGCCCGATCTGTTGCCCCTTCACCCGGAGCGCACCCCGCGCGCCGCCGGCCGTCAGAGCCGCAGTTCGAAGACCGTCTCGACGTTCGGCTCCGAGCGGACGTCCAGCGTGCCGCCGTGGAGCCGGGCGATCCGCTGGGCGAGCGCGAGCCCGATCCCGCTCCCGCCGGCCTTCGTCGAGAAGAACGGGACGAACGCCCGCTCGGCGACCTCCGGGAGCAGCCCCGGCCCGTCGTCGACGACGCGGAGGACGGGGCGCCCGCCGGGCCCCGGCTCGGCCTCCAGGCGGACGTGCCCGCCGCCCTCGGCCGCCTCGATCGCGTTCAGCACGAGGTTGACGAGCGCCTGCTCCACGAGCGCCTCGTCGACCACGAGGTCGAGCCGCTCCGGGTCGACGCGCACCGCCAGCGTCACGCCGCGCTCGGCGGCCGTCGTCCGGAACAGCGACGCCACGCCGCCCAGGAGGTCGGCGGCCGGGACCACCTCGGGCTGCGGGGCCGGCACGCCCGCGAGCGTCCGGTAGGCCTCGACGAACGAGACGAGCCCGCGGCTCCGCCGCTCGATCGTGTCGAGCGCCTCCGCGACGGCCTCGGCGTCGCCGCGGCCGGCGAGCGTCCGGGCCGTCCCGGCGAGCGAGGCGATGGGCGCGACCGAGTTCGTGATCTCGTGCGTGAGCACGCGCGTGAGGCGCTCCCAAGCGTCGAGCTCGCGGGCCTCCAGCTCGGCGCGGATGTCCTGGAGTGAGGCCAGCGTGTGGGTCCGCCCGCCGAGGACGAACTGGGTCGCGTAGGCCACGAGCTCTTGGGGGCCGGCGTCGTGGGCGAGGCGGACGAGCGCGCGCTGCCCGGCCCTCAGTCCGAGGAGCGTCTCGGCGGCGTCGGGCGCCTGCCGGCCGAGCGCGTCGAGCGAGCGCGGGCGGGGGACGCCGAGGACGCGCCCGGCCGCCGGGTTGAAGAGCGTCACGGCGCCGTCGTCGCGGAACGCGATGAGCGCCACGCCGACGTGCCGGACGACGGCCTCCAGGTACGCCGCCCCTTCCTCCCGTTCGGCGCGGACCCGCTCGAACGCCGCCCCGACGTCGCGGAACGCCGCCGCCAGCTCGGCCTGCAGCGGCCCCCCGGCCGACGGGATGCGGACCGAGGCGTCGTCGTAGCGGATCCCCTCGAGGAACCGGGCGAGGTCGCGGCCGGGCCGGCCGGCGGCGCGCACGAGGCGGAGCGAGCCGCCCAGCGCGACGGCCGCCGCGAGCCCGCTCCCGAGCGCCGCGAGGCGCCCGCCGCCGAGCGCGGCCCACGCCCCGAGCCCGCCGGCCGCCGCCGCCGCCAGCGCCACGACGGCGAGCCGAGCTGCCACGCCGCCGCGGTGCCTCCGCCAGAACCGGGTGAGGCCGGAGCTCACAGCCCGTACTTTTCGATCCGCCGGTACAGCGACTTCCGCGTGAGCCCGAGCTCGTCGGCCGCGCGCGTGATGTTGCCGCCGTGCTTCGAGAGCGCCTTGCGGACCGCCGCGCGCTCGATCTCCTCCAGGTCGAGCGTCCCGCCGCCGAGGGCCGCCTGGGGCTCCGGCGCGGCCGAGAACTGGAGGTCGCCGGGCTCGACGCGCGCGCCGTCGGCGAGGATCACGGCGCGCTCGACGGTGTGCTGGAGCTCGCGGACGTTGCCGGGCCACGCGTAGCCGCGGAGCGCGGCCCGGGCCGCCTCGGTGAAGCCGCCGAGGCGGCGGCCGTAGCGCTCGGCGTAGCGCCTCAGAAAGTGGTCGGCCAGCAGAAACAGGTCGTCGCCACGGTCGCGGAGGGCCGGGAGCCGGACCTCGACCGTGTTGATCCGGAACAGGAGGTCCTGCCGGAACCGCCCGTCGGCCGTCCACTGCGCGAGCGGCGCGTTCGTCGCGCTGACCACGCGGACGTCGACCGGCCGCCCGGCCGTCTCGCCCACGCGGATCACCTCGCGGCGCTGGAGCACCGCGAGCAGCTTGGCCTGCGCCGCCGCGTCGGCGTTGCCGACCTCGTCGAGGAACAGCGTCCCGCCGCTGGCGGCCTCGACGTAGCCGGCGCGGTCGGCCTCGGCGCCCGTGAACGCGCCCCGCTTGTGCCCGAACAGCTCCGACTCGAACAGGCCCGGCGCGACGGCCCCGAGGTCGACCGGGACGAACGGGCCGGCGGCGCGGCGGCTGAGCCGGTGGAGCGCCTGCGCCACGAGCTCCTTGCCCGTCCCGTTCTCGCCCAGCACGAGCACGTTGGCGTCGGTGGGCGCCACCTTCCGGACGGTCTCGAACACGGCCCGCATCGCGTCGCTCTCGCCGATCAGCCCGTCGAGCCCGGCGGCGGGCGGCTCGGGCGCGGCGGGCTCGGGCGGCGCGGGCGCCCGGTCGCGCTCGGCGCGGAGCCGGACCGCGGCCTCGACGGCGGCCACCAGCCGGTCGTTCGACCACGGCTTGGTGATGAAGTCCTCGGCCCCCCGCTTCATCGCCCGCACCGCGAGGTCCACGTCGCCGTACCCCGTGATCATGACGACGACGGCGTTCGGGTCGAGCCGGCGGATCTTCTCGAGCCACTCCAGCCCCTCCCGGCCCGACGACGCGTCGCGGCGGAAGTTCATGTCGAGCAGGACGCAGTCGTAGGCGCGCTCGCGCAGGAGCGTCGGCAGCGCGGCCGGGCTCGTGGCCGTGTGGACCGTCGGGGCGACGTCGCGGAGGAGCAGGCGGATGGCCGTCAGCACGTCCTCGTTGTCGTCGACGACGAGCACGGCGGGGCGGTCGGGGGAGGGCGGCATGCGGCGGGGTCGGCGGGGCGCCGAGGGCCTGCAAAGGTCGTGCTTCCGCGCGGGGCCTGCCGCACGGCCCGGATCGGGGGCCCGGGGTGTGCGCCGCCGCGCGCCCGGTGTGCGCCAGCGCACACCCCGACCGCCTCTGAGGCGCGCTGGGGGCGGTTCGGCACGCCGGCACGGCCGTTGGGAGGGGGTGGGCGCATCCGACGCTCTCCATGACCACGCTCCCGCCCCCGCCCCGCAACGGCGCCGCCCGCACCGCCCCCGAGGCTCCCGCGCCGTCCGTCCTGACGCGCCCGCTCTCGGCTGGCGAGGGCGTCGACCGCGCCCGCCCCCGGCGGCGCGTCCGCGGCCGGGCGCTGGCGGTCGCCGCCGTCGCGCTCGGGGTCGCGCTCCTCCTCGGGATCGCGTGGCATGCCGCGCGGACCGACACGCTCCGCCTCGACGCCGCGCGCGTCGAGGTGGCCACGGTCGAAGAAGGCCCGTTCCAGGAGTACGTCGCCGTGACCGGCCTCGTGACGCCCATCCGCACCGTCTTCCTCGACGCCGTCGTCGGCGGGCAGGTCGCGCGGCGGCTCGTCGACGAGGGCGACACGGTCGCGGTCGGGCAGCCGCTGTTCGTCCTCGAGAACGACGAGATGGCGCTCCAGGTGATGGCGAACGAGGCCCAGCTCGAGGAGCAGGCGGCGTCGCTCCGTCAGAACCGGCTCCAGCTCGACCGCGTGGCCGTCGAGGGCGAGCAGGCCAGGCTCGCCGTCGAGCGCGAGCTGGCCGAGCTGGCCTTCGAGATCGACCGGCTCACGCGCGAGCGCGACCGGACCGCCGGGCTCGTCGACCGCGGCGCGGCCTCGCAGCAGGACCTCGACGCCCTCGCGGGCGAGCTGGCCTACGCCCGCCGCCGCCACGAGCTGGCCGTCGAGGGCCGGCGGCTGGCGCGCTCGGCGCGGGCCCAGGAGGCGACGCAGCGCGAGGCCCAGCTCGGCGACATGGCCGAGTCCGTCGGCCGGCTCCGCCGCAACCTCTCGCTCGTCCGCGGGGCCACCGCCGACCTCGTGGTCCGGGCCCCCGTGGCCGGCCAGTTCTCGGCGCTCGCCGCCGAGGTCGGCGAGCTCAAGACGCGCGGCGAGCGGCTCGGCCAGATCGACGTGCTCGATCGGGTCAAGCTTCGGGCCTCCGTCGACGAGCACTACCTCCCGCGCGTGGCGCCCGACCAGCCGGCCTCGGTCACCGTCGAGGGCGCGACCTACGCGCTCCGCGTGCGGACCGTCTACCCCGAGGTCGCCGACGGCCGGTTCGAGGTCGAGCTCGTGTTCGCCGGGCCCGTCCCCGCCGACCTCCGGCGCGGCCAGTCGGCCCGCGTGCGGCTGGAGCTGGGCGCGCCCGAGACCGCCGTGCTCCTGCCCGCCGGCCGCTACGTCCGCCAGTCGAAGGGCGCCGTGTTCGTGCTCGACGCCGACGGCCGGACGGCCCGCCGCCGCGCCGTCCGCTTCGG
>CAXRFJ010000325.1:0-6332 GCA_964229475.1 Rubrivirga sp. | reverse complement strand
CGTCGTCCTCCAGCCCCGCGAGCCGTCGCCCGCCGAACAGGGGCTGACGCTCGACTACGCCGCCGACCCCGCCCCGCAGCAGCACGCCGCGGCGACGGCCGGCGACGGCGTCACGCTCGTCGTGGCCGGCGCCGGGACGGGCAAGACGCGGACGCTCGTCTACCGGGTCGCCTACCTCGTCGAGACTGGCGTCCCGCCCGAGCAGATCGTCCTGCTCACGTTCACCCGGCGGGCGGCCTCCGAGATGCTGACGCGCGCGGCCGGGCTGCTCGACGGCCGGTGCGAGCGCGTCCGCGGCGGCACGTTCCACGCGTACTGCCTGGAGCTCCTGCGGCGCCACGCCGAGCGGATCGGCTACCCGCAGCGGTTCGGGGTGCTCGACGCCGCCGCCGCGGCCGACGTGGTCGACCTCGCGCGGACGCGGCTCGGGCTCGACCGCCTCCCCAAGCGGTTCCCCAAAAAGCGGACGCTCCTGGCGATGTTCTCCGCCGCGACGAACCGGGGGCTGGACCTCGACGAGGTCCTCGCCGACGAGTACCCGCAGTACGCCGAGCACCTCGACCTCGTCCAGCGGCTCCGCCACGCCTACGCCGAGACGAAGCGGCGGACGGGCGTGATGGACTTCGACGACCTGCTGGCGCTCGCGCTCGAGCTCCTCCGCGAGAACCCGGACGTCCGCCGCCAGGTGGCCGGGCGGATCCGGCACGTCCTCGTCGACGAGTACCAAGACGTCAACCTCCTCCAGGCCGACCTCGTCGAGCAGTTCCAGTCGGTCCACGGGAACGCGATGATGGTGGGCGACGACGCCCAATCGATCTACCGCTTCCGCGGGGCCGACGTGGGCCACATCCTCGAGGTCCAGAAGCGCTACAACGGCGCGCGTGTGCTGAAGCTGGAGCACAACTACCGCTCGACGCAGCCCATCCTGGACCTCGCCAACCGCGTGCTGGACGAGGCCGTCGAGAAGTACGACAAGCGGCTCTTCACCGACCGCGAAGGCGGCGACCTCCCGGCCCTCGTCGCCGCGCCCGACGACGACATGGAGGCCCGGTTCGTGGCGCAGGTCGTCCTCGACAAGCGCGAGGCGGGGACGGACCTCAACCGGATGGCGGTCCTGTTCCGGTCCGGCTGGTGCTCGTACGCCCTCGAGGCGGAGCTGAACCGCCGGAAGATCCCGTTCGTCAAGTTCGGCGGCCTCAAGCTCACCGAGGCGGCCCACGTCAAGGACGTCGTCGCGCACCTCCGCGTGGCCGAGAACCCGGCCGACGCCGTCGCCTGGAACCGGGCGCTGCGCCTCGTCGCGGGCGTCGGCCCGACGACGGCGGGGCGGCTGCTCGACTGGATCGGCGCGGCGGCGACGGGCGGGGGGCCGGCGGCGGCCGTCCAGATGCTCCGCCAGTCCGTCGACGAGGTGGTCGCGTCGGCCGCGGTGGCGGCGTCGGTGGGGCGGCTCGTCGAGGCGCTCACGCCGCTCCGCGACGACGACATGCCGCCCGAGGAGCAGGTCGAGCGGCTGCTCGGCTACTACCGCCCCGTCTTCGAGCGGGTCTACGCCGACGACTTCCCGAAGCGCGAGGCCGACCTCGACGCCGTCGTCGCCCTCGCCGCCCGCCACCGCTCGCGGACGGCGCTCCTCGAATCGCTCGCCCTCGACCCGCTCGACTGGACGCAGGAGCCGGCCGAGGGCGCGCGGAAGGACGAGCCGCCGCTCGTGCTCTCGACGATCCACTCGGCCAAGGGCCTGGAGTTCGACACGGTCTTCCTGATCCACGCGCTCGACGGTGTCCTGCCCTCGGCCTACGCCCTGGCGTCGAGCGACGAGGAGGACGAGGAGCGACGGCTGCTCTACGTTGCGCTCACGCGGGCGGAGACGGAGCTCTACGCGTCGTACCCCCTCGTCCAGTACCGCCGGGGGACGGGCCAGTACCTCACCGAGCCGAGCCGCTTCCTGTCCGGGCTGCCCGAGTCCCTCGTCGAGCCGTGGTCGCTGGTCGAGGAGTCGGCCCCGCCCGCCTCGCCCGACGCGCTCCCCGAGGCGGCCCCGCCCGCGCTCCCCGGTTCCTCCGACCGCGCTTGACCCGGAACGGCGCGGACCCTACCGTGACGCCATGCAAATCGACGCCACCCCGCCCCCGCCCGTGCGCGACCCCGACGGCCTCGCGATCGAGCGGCTGGGCATGGACCGGTACGGCGAGGTCCAGGCGCTCAACCGGGTCGTGTTCGGCGACGACCGCGTGATCTACCGGACGGACCGCGACGACCTGCTCCTCCTGCTGGCGACGGTCGCCGGCGAGCCCGTCGGGTACAAGGTGGGCTACCGGGAGACCGCGTCGACGTTCTACAGCGCGATGGGCGGGGTGCTCGACGGGTGGCGCCGCCGCGGCGTGGCGCGCGCGCTGCTCGTCCGGATGGAGGCGGAGGCGCGCGCGCTCGGGTACCGGACGTTCGCCTTCGACACGTTCCCCAACAAGCACCCGGGGATGACGGTCCTCGGGCTGGCGGAGGGCTTCCGCGTCACGGCCGCCGGCTACAACGCGGCCTACCGCGACTACCGCATCCGCTTCGAGCGGCCGCTCTAGCGGGGCATGTGGCGAGGGGGAAGGGGCATGTGGCCATCAAGTCCCTCTTGCCACATGCCCCATGCCCGCTAAAACAGCGCGTACACGAACGGCGCCAGCGGGCTGCCGCTGACGGACACCACGATCGCGCCGAGCAGGACGAGGACGATCACGATCGGCGCCAGCCAGTACTTTTTGCGGACGCGGAGGAACTGCCAGAGCTGGCCGAGGACGCGGAGCTTCGACATAGGGCGGGGGGGGGAGCCGGAAGGTAGCCCTGCCCGGCGTCGGGCCGGGCCGCCGGGCCCGACGGCCGTAGACTTCGTAACCCGTCGCCGGCGGCCCCGTAGCCCGCCTTTTCGCCCCCCGACCCACCGTGCCCGCCGTCCCCACCGAGATCGCCGAAGGCGTCCGGATCGCCCTCTCGGCTCTCTGGGAGCGGAAGGCCCGCGCGTTGCTCACGACGCTGGGCATCGTCATCGGCATCGTGTCGGTGACGTCGATGTTCACCGTCATCAACGGGATCGAGCGGGAGTTCGACAAGTCGATGGCGATGATCGGCGACAACGCCCTCTTCGTCCAGAAGCAGCCGTGGTTCGCCTTCGACGACTGGTGGACGTACCGGAACCGCCCGCCGATCACGGACGACCTCGCCCCGTTCCTCGCCGAGCGCGCCGAGACCATCGAGGCCGCCACGGCCGTCACGGGCGCCGGCACGCGCGCCACGCGGGGCAGCGACGAACTCGGCGGCATGTTCGTCGAGGCCGCGACCGTCGACTACGTCGACGTCGGCGGGGCGGACGTCGAGGCGGGCCGGTTCTTCTCCGAGGCCGAGGAGCGCGGGGCGCGCGCGGTCGCCGTCATCGGGGTCGACCTCGTCGACGCGCTCTTCCCCGCCGAGGACCCGGTCGGCAAGGACATCCGCCTCGGCGGCCACGTCTACGAGGTCGTCGGGGTGCTGACGGCCCGGGGCAAGTTTCTCGGGATGCAGTCGACCGACAACCGGGCCATCATCCCGCTCGAGACGTTCCGCCGCCACTTCTCGAACGACCCCGACGTCTCGATCAAGGTCCGCGTCAAGGACGGCGTCGACCAGGCCGACGCGATCGACGAGGTGACCGGCCTCACGCGGCTCTGGCGCGGGCTCGACGCGCTGGAGGACAACGACTTCTCGGTCAACCGCCAGGACCAGTTCCGCGACCTCGTCCAGGGGTTCAAGGTGGCCGTCTACGCCGTCGGCATCTTCCTCACGGCGCTCTCGCTGCTCGTCGGCGGGATCGGCGTGATGAACATCATGTTCGTCAGCGTCAAGGAGCGGACGCGCGAGATCGGCGTGCGCAAGGCGCTCGGGGCGACGCGGCGGGCCATCCTGTTCCAGTTCCTCGTCGAGGCCGTCATGATCTGCTTCGTCGGCGGGGGGATCGGCGTGGCCCTCGCGGCGCTCGCGGCCGTCGGGCTGAACCAGGTGTTCACCGCCGAGCTCTCGGGCGGGACCGTCCTGCTCGCGTTCGTCCTGTGCGGCGTGCTCGGCGTCACGTTCGGGCTCCTCCCGGCGTGGCAGGCCGCCCGCGCCCGCCCCATCGAGGCCCTCCGCTATGAATGAGACCATCCGCCAGGCGCTCCAGGCCCTCCGGGCGAACCGGCTCCGGTCGGCGCTGACGCTCGTGGGCATGGCCATCGGCGTGTTCTCCGTCATCGCGTCGGTCACGGCCGTGAAGGTCCTCGACGGGACGATCGCCGAGGAGCTCGCCGCGCTCGGGACGCAGACGATCGTCGTCACGCGCCTCCCGGCCGACCGCGAGCCGACCGACGACGAGTGGCGGCGCCCGCAGTTGACCTACGAGGACGCGCTCCGGCTGCGCGAGCGCGCGACCCTGCCCGCCTCGGTGAGCGCGTCGGTGTCGACCGGGGGCCGCGAGGTCCGCACGCGCGATGAGTCGACGGACCCGAACGTGCAGGTCCAGGCGGCCGACGAGGGCTGGGCGCAGAACAACGGCTGGGAGGTCGAGGAGGGGCGGTTCCTGGACGAGGGCGACGTCCGAGCCGGGCGGACGGTGGCCGTGCTCGGCCAGACGGTCGCGGAGAAGGTGTTCGGCGAGCAGACGCCCATCGGGGCCGAGGTCCGCATCGACGGCCGCCGGTTCACGGTCGTCGGCGTGCTGGAGCCCAAGAGCGGCGGGTTCAACATCGGCGACTCGAACAACTTCGTCGTCGTCCCGATCACGCGTGGGATCCAGGCGTTCGGGCTCAGCGACCGCGACGTCTCCATCGACGTCCGCGCGCCGAGCCCGGAGCAGCTGGCCGCGACGCTCGACGAGACGGTCGGCGTGCTCCGCGCCATCCGGCGCGTCTCGCCCGAGGAGCCCGACAACTTCGGCGTGTTCACCAGCGAGGAGGCCGCGAGCATGCTCGGCGGCTTCATGGACGCGCTCGCGATCGGCGGCGCCGGCATCGGGCTGATCGCCCTGCTGGCGGCCGGCGTCGGCGTCATGAACATCATGCTGGTGAGCGTGACGGAGCGGACGCGCGAGATCGGCGTCCGGAAGTCGCTGGGCGCGCGGCGCCGCGACATCCTGCTCCAGTTCCTCGTGGAGGCCATCGTGCTGTGCCAGATCGGCGGCCTCGTGGGGATCGGGCTGGGCGTGCTGGGCGGCAACGTGGTCGCGGCCCTCATGACCACGGCGCCGGCGTTCCCGTGGGGCTGGGCGACGGTCGCCGTGGTCGGCGTGACGGTCGTCGCGCTCGTGTTCGGCGTCTACCCCGCGACGAAGGCGGCCCGGCTGCACCCCATCGAGGCGCTCCGCTACGAGTAGGTCGGCGCGCCGGCCGAGGCGGGGGCCGGTAGCTTGTGGGGCCCACCCGCTCCCCCCTCCGTGTCCACTCAGGAAGAATCGAAACGTGCCGCCGGGCACGCCGCCGCCGCCCTCGTCGAGGGCGGGATGACGCTCGGCCTCGGCACCGGCTCCACGACCGCGTTCGCCATCGAGGCCATCGGGCGCCGCGTGCGCGACGAGGGGCTCGACGTCCGCGGCGTCCCGACGTCGTTCGCCGCCGAGCGGCTGGCCCGCCGGTCCGGCGTCCCCGTCGTCTCGCTCGACGAGATCGGCCTCGACACGCTGCCGACGTCGCGGGCCCCGCTCAACCTCGCGCTCGACGGGGCCGACGAGGTCGGCCCGGCGCTCGGCCTCATCAAGGGGCGCGGCGCGGCCCACGTGCGCGAGAAGGTCGTCGCCGCGCTGGCCGCCCGCTTCGTCGTGCTCGTCGACGCCTCGAAGGAGGTCGAGCGGCTGGGGACCCGGGCGCCGGTCCCGGTCGAGGTGCTCCCGTTCGCCGAGCCGGCCGTCGCGCGGGCGCTGCGGGGCCTCGGGGCGGAGCCGGAGCTCCGGATGGGGCAGAAGAAGGACGGCCCGGTCGTGACCGACCAGGGGCTCTGGGTCCTCGACGCCCGGTTCGACGGGATCGACGACCCCGCCGGCCTCGGCGCGGCCATCGACGGGATCCCGGGCGTGCTCGGCCACGGGCTCTTCGTCGGGCTCGCGACGGACGTCCTCGTGGGCGACGACGGCCAGGTCCGCCACGTCGTCCAGCCCCGCGAGCGGGGGTAGGCCCAAACGAGACGCCGCCCCGGCGACAGCGTCACCGGGGCGGCGAGATCGGACCGTCGGCCGTCTGACCCCCTTAGCGGAGGCGGAAGGTGACGGGGACGGCGAAGCGGACCTTGACCGGCCGGCCGCGCTGCTGGCCCGGGGTGAACCGGCTCTCGCGGACGGCCTT